>JBOIBC010000075.1:0-6417 GCA_050739295.1 Gammaproteobacteria bacterium | reverse complement strand
AAACGTGTCGTAGTCAAGCGGGCCACGAAGCGGCCAGCTTGAATTGTGCGTAGACGCTTATTTCTTGAGTTTGTTCAGCAACGGTTCAATAAGATCCATCGGCAGTGGAAACAGAATGGTGTTGCTTTTGTCGCCGGCAATTTCCACCAGGGTTTGCAGATAGCGCAGTTGGATGGCCTGAGGTTGTTGCGTCAGGGTTTGGGCCGCTTCCATGAGTTTCTGCGAAGCCTGCAATTCACCTTCCGCGTTGATGACCTTGGCGCGGCGCTGACGTTCCGCTTCTGCCTGTTTGGCGATGGCGCGTACCATGTTCTCGCCCAAATCCACCTGTTTTATCTCCACGTTGATTACTTTCATGCCCCAGGCATCGGTATGTTTGTCAAGAATGCTCTGAATGCCTATATTCAATTTATCGCGTGCTGCCAACATGTCATCCAGTTCATGTTGACCAAGCACGGAACGCAACGTGGTCTGCGCCAACTGGCTGCTGGCTTCGAACACGTCCGCCACCTGAATAATGGCTTTTTCCGGGTCAATGATGCGGACATAAATGACCGCGTTGACTTTAACAGAGACGTTGTCGCGCGAGATCACGTCCTGGGGTGGCACTTCCATCACCACGACGCGCAGATCTACCCGGGTCATCTGCTGAATCATGGGCCAGATCAACACGATGCCGGGGCCGCAAACCCGGTCAAAACGGCCGATGGTGAAAACCACGCCACGCTGGTATTCCTTCAGCACCTTGAGGGAGCTGAAGATGATGGCTGCCAGAACGATGATAATGACAAGGATTGCAATAGCCATTCAGGTATCCTCCCCAGTGGGGTTTTCTGCGGGTTTTACAAACAGGTTCAGACCTTCACGACGAATCACCTTCACGGTTTCACCTGCGTGGATCGGCATATCGCTATGCGCGTTCCAGATCTCGCTATGGACGCGCACCATGCCGTCGCCCGCCATGGAGAAATCCTGCATGGCGCGGCCAGTATCTCCGAGAAGCTCTTCCGCGCCGCTTACCACCGGCCTTCGGTGCGCACGCACGGCCAGCCACAGGGTGGCCACGATAATTCCGGCGGCCGCCACGCTGATGCCGGCTATGAGTCCGCGCGACACAGCGAAGCCGGGCACACGCGTATCCATGAGGATGATGGAGCCGATCACGAAAGCGGCAAGACCGCCGATACTGAGCGTGCCATAGGCAGGCACAAATGTCTCGGTCACGAACAGGATGATGCCCAGAATGATGAGTGCCAGGCCGGCGAAATTCACCGGCAGCACATGAAAAGCGTAAAGCGCCAGCAGCAGCGCGATGGCGCCCACCACGCCGGGCAATACGCCGCCGGGGTTGTAGCCCTCGAATACCAGGCCGTAGATACCGATGAGCAGCAGGATATAGGCCAGGGTGGGATCCGTCAGCACTGCCAGGAACTTCACCCGGAAACCGCGCTGATAATCCCGCACCGTGATGCCGGCGGTGTGCAGCGTGACGCTGCCGTTTACGGTAGTGACGCTGCGGCCGTTGAGCTTGGTGAGCAGATCAGGCACATCATCGGCCATGAGATCAATCACATGCTGTTTCAGGGCTTCTTCTGCGGTCAGGCTTGCGGCATTTCGCACGGCCTGTTCAGCCCATTTAGCATTGCGACCGCGCGCCACAGCCAGTCCGCGGATGTAGGCCAAAGCGTCATTCAAAATCTTGCGTTCCTCGGCGGTCTTGGGGGTTGCGGGAGTGGAAGATGTACCGCCCGCGAGTTGTACCGGCGTGGCCGCGCCCAGGTTGGTGGCGGGCGCCATAGCGGCAATGTGACTGGCATACAAAATGTAGGTACCGGCGCTGGCAGCCCGTGAACCGCTGGGCGCCACATAGGTGACGACCGGTACGGGCGAGGCCAGGATCGCCTTGATGATGTCGCGCATGGCGCTGTCGAGACCGCCGGGCGTATCCATTTCCAGAATCACGCATTCCGCATGTTGCTGAGCCGCCGTATCCAGGCCTTGTACTACATAATCCGCCATGGCGGGGCCAATGGCGCCATCCACGTGCAATAGCAGCACGGTTTGGGCGTTTGCGGCACCCGACACTGGTACCGCCAAGCCCAAGAGCAGCATGACGACGGCAAGGAGTTTCCCAATGTACGGCATGGTGCCATGTAAACAGACGCGCGTGACAAAGGCAACCGGTCCCAATCTGTTCCGTGACAGGTGCATCCGGTACCATGGCACCGCCCCGGACGCAATGCGGTTATCTTTCAGGTTGCCGGGGCACAGAGAAGAATGTTTCAGCAACCTGTCTCGTCCCTCGTGTGCTGGAAACAATGCCAAAAGCTGTTCCAAAGTGGGTTGCCTATGCGATTTTCCTGACCTGGCTGTGCGGCGCTGCAGCTCAGGCAGACGCGCTTATTCCCGCCACGCCATCACCGGCTCACCGGCCGCGCATCTGTCTGGTGCTGGGCGGAGGCGGCGCGCGCGGTGCGGCGCACGTGGGCGTGCTCGAAGCACTGGAACAACTGCACATTCCGGTTGACTGCATCGCCGGTACCAGCATGGGCGCCATCGTCGGCGGTCTGTATGCCTCGGGGTTTACCACCTCGGAACTGCAGGCCACATTGCAACGCCCTGATATTCAGGAAAGCATGGCTGGCAAGCAGCCCCGCAGCCTGCTGTATTACCCGGACAAGCAATATCAACTTGAATATCTGCTGCAAGTGGAATTTGGTTATGCCAACGGACGCTTTTTCTTTCCCCAAGGCATTCGAGCCGGCAATGACCCCGGACGGATACTCAATGTTCTGGCGCTCGCCACACAGCCTTCCACCGATTTCAACAAGCTGCCAATCCCGTTCCACGCAGTAGCTACCGATATAGATACCGGCAAAGAAGTAGTGTTCGATCATGGCGACCTTGCCAATGTCATGCGAGCCAGCATGTCGGTGCCGGGCGTCTATCCGCCTGTCGAGATTAACCACCATCTGCTGGTAGATGGCGGATTGGTGGATAACCTGCCGGTGGATGTGGCGCGAAAAATGGGTGCGGATGTGGTCATTGCTGTCAACGTGAGCACGCCGCTCTCAAATCCAGAGAGTCTCAATAATGTGGTCAGTGTCTCGCTGCAAGTGATCATTCTCATGGGCAATGAGAATGTTGCTAGGTCTATTGCCAGTCTGGGTCCTCACGATGTCCTTATCCAGCCCGATCTTGGCAATATAACCGCGACCGATTTCAATCGCGCGAGCGATGCCATCAAGATTGGCGAACAGGCAGCGCTCAAGGCCCTCACGCCTTTGCATGACCTGCAGCTTTCATCCCGGGCGTACGCACAATACCGGCAACAGCACCGATTTGTGCCACAGACATTGAAAACGGTTGACTTCATTGAAGTACGCGGGAACCATCGTATTCCGACGGCCATGATTCGCGACAATCTCGTTACAAAAGTCGGTGATACGTGGGACTTCAAACGGATTGATCGCGATCTCGAGCAGGTCTATTACCTGGATTATTTTCGCCAGGTCAATGCCTCCATCGCTCACGAAGGCAACCGCACCGGTCTCGTCATCACTGTGCAGGAAAAACCCTGGGATCCCAATTATCTGTACTTCGGTTTGCGCATAGCCGATGACTTCGAAGGCGGCAGTGAGTATGGTCTTTCCTTCGCGTGGACACGTACAGAGCTGAATCAGCTCGGTGGAGAATGGCGCAATCAGTTCGAGATAGGTAATACGCGTCGAATCTATACAGAACTTTATCAGCCTGTGAACTATTCAGGAACGGTGTTTGTGGCGCCGCAGGCTGAATATCTGAACACTCTTTCCAATATCTACAACGGTGAAGACCTCGTTGCGCAATACGGAACCCGGGAGATACGCGGCGGGTTTGATATTGGCGGAGAGTTCGGGAATGTGGCGGAGCTGCGCATCGGACCTTCCTACGGCCACGTGGTGTCCCAGCCGCGGGTGGGCGATCCCACATTGCCGTCCTACAGCGACACGCTTGGTGGGCTGCGCCTGCGCTTCGGCCTGGATACGCTGGAGGGCGATACCGGTTTTCCCAGCTCGGGATCCTATTTGACCTTGAACGGTTTTTTTGCCCGTGGCGGCCTGGGGAGTGATATCAATTACGACAAGGCAGAGCTGACAGGGGTACAGGTCTTCGGCAACAATTCTCACAGCCTGATTTTTACCGGCAATGTCGGCACGTCTTTCCGCACCAACATCCCGTTCTATGATGAATTCACCCTCGGCGGGTTCCTGTCCCTGTCCGGCCTGCGCCAGCAACAGTTGCGCGGTCAGCAGGTGCTGTCCGCGCATCTCATCTATCTCGACAGGATAGGCAGCCTGCCCAGCGCATTGGGAAACGGCTTTTATATTGGCGCCAGCCTCGAAGGCGGCAACGTCTGGGACAATACCCAGCACATCAGTCTGGGCGGATTGCACTATGGCAGTTCGATTTTTATCGGCGCCGACACGGTACTGGGGCCTGTATATTTTGGAACCGGTTATGCCCAGTCCGGCAATCAGTCTTTCTATCTGTTCATAGGATTGCCATTCACAATCAATTGAGGATCCGTCCGGACATGGACAAACTTCGCATCTTCACGACCGGCGGCACCATTGACAAAATCTACTTCGATGCCAAGAGCGAATACGAAGTGGGAGAGCCGCAGATTGGCGACATCCTGCGGGAAATGGGGGTAGGATTGCCCTTCGAGATCACCGCGCTCATGCGCAAGGACAGTCTGGACATGACCGCGGCTGATCGGGCGGTGATCCGCGACGCGGTGTGCAATTGCCATGAAGCACATGTCCTGCTCACCCATGGCACCGATACCATGATGGATACCGCGGCCTCATTGGTGGAGATTACAGGCAAGACCATTGTGTTGACCGGTTCGCTCAATCCGGCGCGTTTCCGCGGCAGTGATGCCATCTTCAATATCGGAGGAGCAGTGATCGCGACACAGAGCATGCCGGCCGGTGTTTATATCGTCATGAATGGCCGGGTATTTGACGCGCGCCGAGTGCGCAAGAACCGTGACAGGAATCGTTTCGAGGATATCTGAACGGTGTCCGTGTGATTTTTTAAGACTTGTTTTTCAGATTGTATTTTACCATCAATTTCTGGAATGCCGGTTCAGCGTGTAAGGTCTGGTAATGACTGTCCACTGCGATGTCATTGCAGGTGTCCGGCGCGTTACCACACATCTGCGCTATCAATTTGATCGCCCGATCTTTCTCCCCCAGTAGTATGTAGGACAGGGCCAGATAGTAACTGCCGAACGCACTGCTTGGGTCAGCGACGAGCCTGTCCAGTTTGGTAAGCGCCTGGTCTCGGAGAGCTGGATCCTGCAACGCTTTGTATGTCAGGATTGATGCCTCAAGTATGCGCTTGTCTGATTTGTCGGAGGGCCGCACATCGCTTAGCACCTTTATCGCCTCGTCGTCCAGTGACTGCAGGTGGTACAGGAAGGCCATTTCCAACGGAGCGTCAATATCTTGTGGCGCCAGTTTCCGGGCCGCCTGAAACGCCTGCATGGCCTCCGCATTCCTGCCCAGTTCCGCATAAGCGGTGCCCAGATTTATCTGGGTTCCCCAGTATTCCGGATTCAGCTTGGCAGCCAGTTGAAATTGTGCGAGTGCATCTTCGATCGGCAGCAGATAAGCATAGCTGGTATGCGCCGAGGCCTCGTTGGGATCCAGAGCCATGGCCTTCAGGAGTTCAGCTTTTGCAGCATCTATTTTGTGCTCTGAAATATAGATGTTCGCCAATACTGAATGTGCTTTGGGCTGGTCCGGATTGATGGTGAGTGCTTTCTGGATCATCGGCATGGCCTTGGCATTGGCTTCCTCGTACGACATGGAGGTTATTTCCGGGAGTACCGTATAGACATTGGCAAGCTGGGCGTAGGCCTCGGCATAACCAGGGTCCAATTTGATGGCGTGCTGGAAGTATTTGATGGCGGCGCGGATATCGGTCGCGGTGCGCCGGTTGAAAGCCGCCATGCCCTTGAGGTATGCGTCATGGGCTTTGGGGCTGCCGGTCGCTGTCGCCACCAGCGTGCCGTTGTTGCTGAGATTCAGTTTCAGGGCGACGACAATCGCCTTGGAGATGTCGTCCTGCATTGTGAACACATCCTTGAATGCCCGGTCATAGCGGGATGACCAGAGTTGCTCGCCATTCGTGGTATTCACCAGCTCAGTGGAGACACGCACCCTGTCGCCGTCACGCATCACGCTGCCCGCAAGCAGATAGGCTACATCCAGATCCTGGCCGATGCTGTTGACCGGCAGAACCGTGTTGCGATAGCTCTGCATGGATTGCCAGGCGATGACACGCATTCCCTTTATCCGGCTCAAGGCATCGGTGAGTTCCTGGGAGATGCCGTCGCTGAAGTATTGTTGTTTGTGATCGTTGCTC
>JBOIBC010000074.1:0-6429 GCA_050739295.1 Gammaproteobacteria bacterium | reverse complement strand
TTTCTAATCAGGGCGGCCCTTTGGGCCGCCCTTGTCTTATGACTGCTACAATCCATTCAGTTTTATTGTCGGTTTATCGAATTGTGGCTGTGTTGTGCGTGAGGTGGCTGATGGCGCTTCGGTCCGATTGGCCTGCTGTTTCATGGCCTGGTATTCCGCTGCGGTCATGTTCGGCAGCTTCTGCATGAAGGCCACGATGCTCCAGATAGTCTGGTCGTCCTGGGTGACGCCCCAGGCAGGCATCCCTGTCATTTTGATTCCATTCTTGATGATCCAGAAAGCTTCTGCTGGCTTCACGTACTGGGCCATGCGGGGCAGGGCGGGTGGACGCGGGTTAAGCCCAGCGCGCATGTCCGAATTTTCCTCGCCCGACTTGAGATGGCAAGCGCTGCAAAGCGCATCGTAGTGCGTAAATCCAGACTGGATCATCTTCGGATCGGTTAATGGCGGTACCTGGATAGTGTCACTGCGAGTGCTGATGGAACGTTCGCGAACCGTGCCCAGCACCCAGCGTGTCAAAAATCCTTCCGGTGCGGTGGCGGCGATATTGTCAACACCTGAATAGATGTAGGCCAGGAAGGCGCCACAGGCAAGAATCAGGATGGCAATGATTACCTTTATACATTTCATGATGTTTCGTGCGCTCCTGGGTGACGCTTGAAAATCTTAAAGATGGCAGTCTATGTAGGTTTCGAGGGCGTTGTAGGTGCCGGGCTCGAAATCCGTGAACTGCAGGCCCAAACGATATTCGTCCTCACCCTTTTGGCGAACCACAACCACCCGTCCGAATAAACCCAGTCGGCCTTGGTTGTCCGTCAGATCTGGCAAGGCTACCCGTACATGAATGCGTACCCCATCTCCCGCGTTCGTTTGCAGGCCGTGGGGGGTGATCCTCTCCATGGTGGGTTCGTCGCACAGGATCTGCATGCCGGTGAGGGAAACATCCACGGCAATGGCCGGCAGGGTGCTGCCGTCCGCTTCCACAATCCGGACGGAATGCTCGACGGCAATGCGCCTGAAGGTGCGTCTTTCTACTTGCATTGCTGCCTTGAATGTATTCCCAGCTTTGGCATTCTAATCATTACTTGCACGTCCCGTTTGCGGAAACAGGCCCATGAGGGCATGACTCACTCAGGGCACACCCAAGTAGCGATTTTGGCTTAGTGTAATCCCATGAAAAACTATTATTAACAGGCTTTTAGCTGAAGTCCCTAAAAACTACATTGATAACGTGGAACGAGCGCGAAAGGAGGGTTTTAAGCGCGTCTATTGTGCCCAGTCACGTATATGTAGCATTTGCTAATTACATAATATACATTATGCGCATATACTGCTGTTCGATGCAAACCGGCCTTACGGCCTTCGGAGGTCCCGAGGTTAGCCAGATAGCACATGCCACAGCATCAGTCGACCAGGTCTGCTTCTGACCGACCTGGAACCTACGATAGCAGCTCAGGCTCCTGAAGGTCCTTGAAATATATGGCACGCTTACCACTCTTGTCAGAGATTACCTGCCTTCATCTCATCCAGTAGTTGTTGCAACTGCCTATCAAATTGCTTTCGTTCCTCGGGCGAAATTGCACCAAGCTTGGCGTATGCGTCTATTTGGCCGCTGCTGAACCATATCTCCTCACGGAGATTTCCTCGCAATATCGTAGTGGTAGAACTGCTATCGAAAAGCCGATCGAGCTTGTCGTTGAGATGTTTGAGTTCTTCCGTGATCTCAGCCAGCACTGCTGAATTCGATGCCATTAGACGCCCTCCTCCCACGGCCAGAAATACACTCTCCTTCCATGGCCCCGGCACTTAACACTGGTTATCCCCTGATTCAACCAAAGATTTGCAAGGAATGCCGATTATGGATTCAGGCTATTCCTGCCCTGTTTCTTGTCGCGCTTGGCAGCCCGCTTCTCCATCAGGGTTTTAGCGGGTTTCTTTTTGCTGTCTTTTTTTCTATCCAGACCTTTGCTCATACATGACTCCTCTGGTTTGAGAATCACGGACTACTCGAAGTCTACATTACTACCCCATCTCATTTTCGAAAAGACTGGACGTGTCGATTGAGTGCTTTTTTGGATCCAGGACGCGGCTGATCGAGAGCTTGTCCAGGGGCAGCCCGGCAAGGTTGACCATCCGGTGTGGACGAGTTTCCATGCCTTGTCTGTCACGCACGATCATGACCAGAGGCCGCAAGCGCTTGCTTGGGTCGGATGAAAACACCACGGCGATATCGCCGGAGCTCAGTTCAACCAGGCTGCCGACGGGATACAGGCCGAGGAAGCGGACAAACCCTTGTGTTACATCCTTGCCGTATTCATCAATGCCACTTGTCCGCAAACGTTGCAAGGCTGCTACCGGTGTGATGGCCGGTTTGTAAATATTGTCGGCCGTCAGCGTTTCATAGGCATCCACAATCGCGATGATGCTGGCCGAAAGCGGTACGGCATCGCCTTGCAAACCATTCGGGTAGCCGCTGCCGTTCGCCCGCTCATGATGGTATCGAACCATATCCAGGACTTCGTCTGGCACACCGACCAGTGCGCTGAGCATTTCATGGCCTTCCGTGGGATGGCGCTTCATGATGGCAAATTCCGCATCAGTCAGTTTTCCCGGCTTGTTGAGAATTTCGGCGGGTGTCCGGGTCTTGCCGATATCATGAAGAATGGCGCCCAAGCCAAGCAGGCGCAGCCTGTCTTCGGAATGGCCAAGATGGCGCCCGAAAGCTATGGCCAAAATTGCGGTATTCATGGAATGAACAGTATTCCGGTCCTGTTTGGGGCGTAGATTCGCGAACTGCAGCATCAGATTGACGTTTACTGATTGCCGGACGAGTCCTTCAACGATTGCTTGCGATTCTTTTATATCTATTCCGGTGCCCTGCTGAGCGCTCGCAAACATCTGGCTGATATTTTCTTGCGCGGCTCCGCGGATCGTTGCCACATTATCGGTAGCGCGATCCGATAGTTTCAACGAGCCACCGTCTTTTTCGGCAGGCCCGGCTGCACTGTCGTCGTTGGGCGGCTTGCCCATCAGTGCAACCTCAACCGTTGACTGGGCCTCGTCAACGATGACAAAGCTGCAAGTGGCTTTCAACTGGTCCAGTTCTTCATCGGACTCAATCAGAAAGCCCTGAAACAGGAACGGGGTGCCCACCCACGACCGGTCCAACTCGGACACGTACATCCCAGTCTGCAAGTCCCCTACATCGACCTTATATTTCATGGTATTCGCTCGTGACTGCCCGAATGCCTGTCGTCAAATTCATCTCCTGGCTGAGATGATATTGTACAGAATCGTGCTGAATATTCATCCCAACGGCCGGCGCATGAAGCGGTCCAAACTGTAAGCGCTCAAATCCAGATCCGGCACAGCGCCAGCAACTAAATCCGCAACCATACGCGATGAGCCGGCACATAAAGTCCAACCCAGCGGACCGTGACCAGTGTTGAAAAACAGGTTGTTGTAGGGCGAGGCACCAAGGATCGGCGGCCCATCGCTCGTCATGGGACGGAGTCCCGTCCAATGTATGGCCCCGCCCTGCCCTGCTGGTTGTTCCAGTACGGGAAGAGTCATCAGTGCCTGTCGCAACATGTTGCCACCGCGTGCTTGATTCAGCCCGGTGTCATAACCGTTGAATTCCGCAGTGCCCGCGATACGAATCCGTCGCCCCAAAGGTGTGATCACGAGTTTCTGCTCAAAATCCACTATAGGCACGTGCAAAGACAGGTTGTTGGGAGACGTCAGTGTGACCGAATAGCCCTTTACCGGATAAATCGGCAGGCGTAATCCCAATGGTCTAACGAGTTGTGAGCTATAACTGCCGGCGGCCAGCACATAGGCATCAGCGCTGATATCGCCTTCTGACGTAGCGAGCGACCGGATGCGCATGCCGTCGCTGCGCACTTTATTGACAACAGTATTGAAACGGAATGCCACGTCGGCAGCGACGGCATGCGCGTGTAGTCCGCGAGTGAATAGATGCGCATCGCCACTGGCATCGCCGGGATAATGGATGGCGCCCACCAGATGCTCGGCCACGGCCGCCAGAGCCGGTTCTAGCTTGACGACCTCATCCGGTTTCAGAAGACGAGAGTCCAGACCCAGCGGCCTGAGTGAATCGGCAAGTTTCAGGGTCTCATCCAGAGCCTTGCGCTCGCGGAAGATTTTCAGCGTGCCGTTGCTGAGGCGGTCGTACTTCAGGGAAATCCCATGATCCAGATCGTCGAGTGCACGCTGGCTATACAACGCCAGCGCCAGAATGGTTTCAGCGGAACGCAAGTGCGGCGCCGGTCGTGAAGCACGCAGGAACTCCAATCCCCAGCGGAGCATTCCAGGCAAAGCGCGCGGCCGCAGCAGCAGTGGTGAGTCCTCGCGCCCCAGCCAGCGCAGCATTCGCCCAAGCGTTCCCGGCGCGTTCCAGGGATCGGCTTCACTGGGTGTCAGCAGTCCACCATTGGCAAAACTGGTTTCGAGACCCGGGCCCTCACGGCGTTCCAGGACCGTGACATCAAACCCGCGTTCGGCGAGATACCATGCAGTGGTGGTGCCGATTAGACCGGCACCGATGACGACCGCCGTGCGCTGCATCAATCGCCACTGTCGCTGAACTGTTGGGCAAAGAAATTCACTGTAGCCTGGTCGGCTTCCAACCAGGAGTGGTAGCGCAGGAACCCGTGGATCTCGTTTGGTATCACTATCTCCTCGTATGGAACATGCTGAACTTTCAGGCGCTGTACCAGATCAACCATCTGATGGAAATGCACGTTGCGGTCGTCGTCACCCTGGATCAGCAGCACCGGGGATTTCCATTTGGCGATGGAGGAATCCGGTGAAGAGTCCCAGAACACCTTCATCAGCTTCTTCATGTCCGGCATCTGGTAGCGCGGCATGGGTTTGCCAAACCAGTCGTTGAGAAACAGGGACCAATCATGCACGCCGTGGAAATCCACACCGGCCTTGAAGATGTTCGAGTTGCGCGCCAGGGCGAGCGCCGTGAGATAACCACCGTAGGAGCCGCCCCAGATGCCGATGTGCTTCGCGTCCACCGCTGGATCCTTTTGCAGGAAACGCGCGCCTGCCAATACATCTTTGTATTCCGACGCACCGGTGGGACCCCAGTGGGCCGGATAATGAAAATCATGGCCGTAACCAATACTCAGGCGGTAATTCACCGACAACACAATGAAACCGTGATTGGCCAAATACTGGTTCACGGCATAGGCATTGCTGTAGTAATCCATATTGTGCCAGGTGAGCAGCATCTGCCGTGGTGGACCACCGTGCACGAAGATGATGGCGGGCTTCTTCACTGCGCCGTCATCCTTCTCGAACAACTGGCCCTGAATCTGCCAGTTGTCACTGGTGCGGAAACTCACAAGCTTCGGCACCACCAGATCGGCGGTGGGGAAATCAGACTGCAGCTGATCGCTGTCCAGCGTCTGCCAACTGCTGCCCGGCAAAGCGCCCAGCATCACCAGCGGCGGCCGCTTGGCGCCGGCTTCCACGAATGCGAGTGTCTTGCCGCCATCCGTGACCACGGGACTCCACTGGCTGCTGGTGCCCTGGGTAACGACTTGCGGTGTGCCACCCGTGACGGAAACCCGATAGAGATGGCGCCGATCGTCATCACCCGGCGTGCTCCCCGTATTGGCGGAATAAACCAGATATTTGAGATCCGGTGTGACGGTTACATCCTCGATCATGAAACGGCCCGGCGTGAGCAGTTTCGCCTTGTCCCCGCTCGCTGAAACCACGTACAGGTGTGGCCAGTTGTCCATTTCGGACATGAACGCGATTTGATTGCCGGCCACCCAATGCAGATCTACGTCGCCACCTTCCTGTGGAAATGATCCGCGCAAGGTATCTGGGCTTTGCCAGATGCGGGCAGCGTGCCCGCCGGTCTTCACTTGCGCTACCCAGATTGACCAGGGCATGGAATGCCATTCCAGAATGGATTGCGGCGGTCCCCCGTTGCCGGGCGTACGTGCGAACGCGACGCGTGAACCATCCGGCGACCAACGCGGCTCAAGGTCGTTGGCGGTGGACGGCGCCAGATATTCGATGGGTGTGCTGTCATCGCGGTAGATGCCGATAAAGCTGTGATCACCACGTCCGGACACGAACGCTAGCGCCTTGCCGTCCGGTGACCACTCCAGATCGGAATCCTGGCCGCGGTCAAAAAACAATCGCTGCGCCTTCTGGCTGTTATCCAGTGGCGTCCACCACACACTGTTTTCAGGTAAACGAATGAAGGCCACACGCTTTCCGTCCGGCGAAATCGCAGGCGCATCACCGTCACCCAGTACTTGTGGTTCGCCCGTGGTAAGGGATACCGCCCAGACTTGCATGTGCGGCTCTATCGGACTGGAATCGGGATCCGGTTGCAGAGCCTCGGGCCAGTTTGCGTCATGATCCCCGCCACGCACATAC
>JBOIBC010000073.1:0-6438 GCA_050739295.1 Gammaproteobacteria bacterium | reverse complement strand
CAACGCGACCTCTGGTATCACGAAGCGATGGCCGACGCATCCGCCGATTGTCCGGCGGAAGTCATGGCAGCGGAGGATCCGCTGTTCATCCTTTACACCTCCGGCTCTACCGGCAAACCCAAGGGCGCACTGCACACCTGTGGCGGCTATCTTCTGTATTGCGCCATTACCCATAAATACGTGTTCGATTACCACGAAGGTGACGTGTACTGGTGTACCGCCGACGTAGGCTGGGTCACGGGTCATTCGTACATCGTGTACGGGCCGCTCTGCAACGGCGCCATCACGCTCATGTTTGAAGGCGTGCCCACCTACCCCACACCTTCGCGTTTCTGGGAAGTGGTGGACAAACACAAGGTGAACATCTTCTATACCGCACCTACCGCCATCCGCGCACTCATGGCGCACGGCGACGGTCCGGTGCGCACCAGTTCGCGCGCCAGCTTGCGCATTCTCGGCACAGTCGGTGAGCCCATCAATCCTGAAGCCTGGGAATGGTATTACCACGTGGTCGGCGAAGCCCGCTGCCCCATCGTGGACACTTGGTGGCAAACCGAGACCGGCGGCATCCTGATTTCTGCGTTGCCAGGCGCCATTGACCTCAAGCCGGGTTCCGCTACGCTGCCTTTTTTTGGTATCCGCCCCGCCATCGCGGACGGCGAAGGCAGGGAACTGACAGGCGCGGCTTCCGGCAATCTGGCCATTACTTTTCCGTGGCCTGGCCAGATGCGCACGGTGTACGGCGACCACCAGCGCTTCATTGAGACTTACTTCAAGGCATACAAAGGCATGTATTTCACCGGTGACGGCGCGCGCCGGGATGCGGACGGCTATTACTGGATCACGGGGCGTGTGGACGATGTAATCAATGTTTCCGGACATCGTATCGGCACGGCGGAAATCGAGAGCGCCTTGGTATTACACGACAAGGTCGCAGAAGCCGCAGTGGTGGGCTATCCACATCCCATCAAAGGTCAGGGCATCTATGCCTATGTCACCCTCATGGCCGGCATCGAGCCGACGGAGAAACTACACGATGAGCTGGTGGCCCTTACGAAAAAGGAGATCGGCGCCATCGCCGCGCCCGATATTATCCAGTGGGCGCCGAACCTACCCAAGACCCGCTCCGGCAAAATCATGCGCCGAATCCTGCGCAAAATCGCCGCCAATGAGCTGGATAATCTGGGTGATGTGACAACTTTGGCAGATCCCTCGGTCGTGGGAAAACTGGTGGCCGATCGGCCGGCCGCGTGACACGACCTCAACTTTCAGGCACATAACCGGATCATGGATCAAAAAATAACGGGCCGGATCATCGAAAGCGACTTCAAGCCAAGCCTGCTCTTGCGGAACCGTCACGCCCAGACGATTTTCCCCAACATCATCTACCCCGGCCCGCGCGTACCCGTGCGCCGCGAGCGGCTGGAACTGCCGGATGGGGATTTCATAGACGTGGACTGGACCACCGGCAAGACCGGCCCCATCGTTATCGTGTTGCACGGCCTGGAAGGTTCCATCAAATCCCATTACGCCGCTCGCATCATGCGCAAGCTGAACGAACTGGGCTTTCGCGGTGCGCTGCCGCATTTCAGGGGTTGCAGCGGCGAACCCAACCGTCTGCCAATCCATTACCACTCGGGTTTTACCCAAGACCTGGAATACTTCTCCGGCTTGCTGAAACAACGTGAGCCGCAAACACCTTTGGCGGCGGTGGGTTACTCGCTTGGCGGCAATGTGCTGCTCAAATGGCTTGGAGAAAGCGCCAACTGCCATCGTCTGGTGACCGCCGTGGCGGTATCCGTGCCCTTCGATCTGGCGGACGCATCCCGGACCGTGGAACACGGCATGTCGCAAATCTACAAGTGGAATCTGCTGGGCCGCATGCGTAGTTCCACGCGACGTAAATTCAAGCGCGTCGCACCACCATTTCCGCTACCGAACATTCGCAAGCTGCGAAGTTTCAGGTCATTCGACAATGCCCTAACCGCGCCGCTGCACGGCTTCAAGGATGCCGATGAATACTATATGACTTGCAGCAGCCGGTACTACCTGAAAAACATCACTGTGCCTACTCTCATCCTGCATTCCACTGACGACCCGCTCATGACGCCGGCCTCGGTACCGCGGGAAGATGAGTTATCGCCGGCTGTAATGCTGGAACTCAGCCACAAGGGTGGCCATGTGGGGTTCGTCAATGGCTCGCTGCTGCATCCGAATATGTGGCTGGCTAAACGCATTAGCCGGCATTTACATCAATACCTGTCAAAAGCCTAGATAAACGTAGATAGACACGCGCAGTCTTATGCCATTTGGAGGACCAATGAATAGCGCCATTACGCGCACGACTGGCTTTATTGCACTGCTAGCCATGTGCCTGGCAACATCGGCAGCATTTTCTGCAACTGCAACTCAAGCAGTTCCCTCACCGCCCGCAGAAGAATCTTCATTTGATTATGCATCCGTGGCAGAACTGCAACAGCAAATGCATGACGGTACGCTCAGCCCGCAGACGCTGACGCAATATTTCCTGGCGCGCATCGCCAAACTGGATCAAGCCGGCCCGCATGTCAACTCGGTTACAGAAATCAATCCCGATGCTCTGAAAATTGCAGATCATCTGGGTACCGAGCCAAAAGATATGGCCCGCACTCAAGCGCTGTACGGTATTCCGATACTGATCAAGAACAACATAGACACCGGCGACCGCATGCTGACCACCGCCGGTTCACTTGCCATGATGGGCGCCCCCGCATCGCAAGACGCTACATTGGTTGCCAAGTTGCGCGTGGCCGGCGCGGTGATACTCGGCAAAGCCAATCTGAGCGAATGGGCCAACTTCCGTTCCAGCCATTCCACCAGCGGCTGGAGTGGCCAGGGTGGATTGACCCACAATCCGTATATCCTCGACCGAAACGCCTGCGGCTCCAGTTCCGGCCCTGCCGCCGCCGTGGCAGCGGGCTTTGTCACCGTCGCCATCGGCACAGAAACCGACGGGTCCATCGTTTGTCCATCGGCTGTCAACGGCGTGGTAGGCATCAAACCTACGGTTGGCTTGGTGAGCCGCGCCGGCATCATCCCCATCAGCCACAGCCAGGACACCGCCGGCCCTATCGCGCGCAGCGTGGCGGATGCCGCCGCGGTACTGACTGTCATCGCCGGCACAGACCCGCGCGATCCCGCGACCGCCGATGCCTATAAACACGCTACCAATTACGCCCGCTTTCTGAAAGCCGGCGCTTTGAAAGGCAAACGCATCGGCGTAGTGCGTGCGCTGGCCGGTTACGATCCCAACGTGGATCACATCCTGGATCACGCCGTCGCGGTCCTGAGAGCCAGGGGAGCTATCGTGATTGACCCGGTTGTGATTCCGCACCTGAGCGATTACGGCAAAGACGAAATGACCGTACTGCTGTACGAATTCAAGCACGACCTCAACGCCTACTTGGCAACCCGTAATGGGCTGGCGGTGCACAATCTAGCCGAGCTGATTGCTTACGACAAAAGCCACGCGGCACAGGAAATGCCCTGGTTCGGCCAGGATTTATTCTTGCAGGCAGAGGCAAAAGGTCCGCTCACGGACAAGGCATATCTTGCCGCCCGTGCAAAAGCCAAACGCCTTTCCGGTCCCGAGGGTATTGATGCGGCAATGAAGAAATACAGGCTGGACGCACTGCTGGCCCCCACCACAACCCCGGCCTGGACCACTGACCTGGTTAATGGCGATCACGTCGCGGGCTCCAGTTCCTCGCCTGCCGCCGTGGCCGGCTATCCCGATATCACCGTGCCTGCCGGCTTCGTGCATTGCCTGCCGGTGGGCGTCAGCTTTTTCGCCGGCAAATGGAGTGAGCCGACGCTGATTGGAATCGCCTACGCCTTCGAACAGGCCACCCATGCGCGCCGGCCGCCGCGGTTCCTGCCAAGCGTCACCGACTGCACACGACAATCTTTGCAGACCATAAATCAAGCTGCTTGATTATTTATGAAACAAGCAGTTTGTTGGGGTTCGGCTAATACCTCACCCACAACCTGCATTTGATAGGGGAAAGAAAAGAGGGCCTTGCAGCCCTCTTGTTTTAGCTTTTCAATGAATCCTGAAGATCAGGCAGCAGCGTCCACGGCCTTCATGCTAAGGCGGATGCGCCCTTGCTTGTCCACTTCCAGCACCTTGACCTTGATGACATCACCCTCGTGGAGTTTGTCGCTGACTTTCTCAACGCGCTCCTCGGAGATCTGGGAAATGTGCACCAGGCCGTCACGGCCCGGCAGGATGGCCACGAAGGCGCCGAAATCCATGAGCTTCACCACCTTGCCTTGATAGATGCGGCCGACTTCGACATCAGCGGTGATGTCCTCGATGCGCTTGCGCGCCGCTTCGCCGGCGGCCTTGTCCACCGAAGCGATCTTCACGGTGCCGTCGTCCTCGATATCAATCGTGGTGCCGGTTTCTTCCGTGAGTGCACGGATCACGGCGCCACCCTTGCCGATCACATCGCGGATTTTGTCCGGATGAATCTTCATGGTGATGATGCGCGGTGCGAACTCGGATAGTTCCGCGCGCGGCTGGGCGAGCACGTCATTCATCTTGCCCAGTATGTGCAGGCGGCCTTCATGGGCCTGCACCAATGCTGCTTGCATTATTTCCTTGGTGATGCCGTCAATCTTGATATCCATCTGCAGCGCAGTTACGCCTTCTGCAGAACCCGCAACCTTGAAATCCATGTCGCCCAGATGATCCTCGTCGCCGAGGATATCCGTCAGCACCGCGAACTTGTCGCCTTCCTTGATGAGACCCATAGCCACGCCTGCCACCGGTGCCTTCAGCGGTACGCCGGCATCCATGAGCGACAGGCTGGTGCCGCATACCGAAGCCATGGAGCTGGAGCCATTGGATTCGGTAATTTCAGAAACCACGCGGATCACATAGGGATACGTCGCCATGTCCGGCATGACCGCCTGGATGCCGCGCTTGGCAAGACGCCCGTGACCAATCTCGCGGCGTTTGGGTGAACCCATGAAGCCCACTTCGCCCACCGAGTAGGGCGGGAAGTTGTAGTGCAACATGAAAGGTTCCTTGCGCTCGCCCTCGATGGCGTCAATGATCTGCGCGTCACGGCCGGTACCCAGCGTGGTCACCACCAGCGCCTGAGTCTCGCCGCGCGTAAACAATGCAGAGCCGTGCGTGCGTGGCAGTACGCCTACCTTGATGGTGATGGGACGTACGCTCCGGGTATCGCGGCCGTCAATGCGTGGTTTGCCTTCGATAATATGGCCGCGCACGATTTTCTTTTCCAGATCGCCAAAAGCGTTGACCACGAGATTTTTTGGCCACTGCGGATTCTCGCCAGCGGCGAATTTCGTCAGCACCGCTTCGCGGATCCCCTCGATGCGGCTAACACGCGACTGCTTTTCGGCGATCTGATAGGCTTCACGCAAAGGTTTCTCGGCTTCCGCAGACATCGCGTCGGACAGCCCCTTGTCTTTCTCGGCCGGTTTCCAGTCCCAGGCCGGCTTGCCTGCCTCTTTCGCCAGTTCCCGGATGACTTTGATCGCAGCCTGC
This sequence comes from Gammaproteobacteria bacterium, assembly GCA_050739295.1. Lineage (GTDB taxonomy): Bacteria > Pseudomonadota > Gammaproteobacteria > Natronospirales > REEB76 > REEB76. The sequence goes on along the minus strand of JBOIBC010000073.1, from coordinate 881 downwards.
ATGCTCTCGTGACCAAACATCACGGCGCCCAGCATCACGTCTTCCGGCAGACATTCTGCTTCGGATTCCACCATGAGCACGGCTTTATCAGTACCCGCTACCACCAAGTCCAGATCGGAAGTGAGCAGTTGGGTCTTGGTGGGATTCAACAGGTATTGGCCATTTTGATAACCCACACGCACCGCGCCGATGGGGCCCATGAAGGGCATACCGGAGATGGCCAGCGCGGCAGAAGCGCCCAGCAAAGCCGGCACGTCCGGGTCTACGTCCGGGTTCACGGAGATGACCGTGGCAATTACCTGGACTTCGTTGTAAAAACTTTTTGGAAACAGAGGACGGAGGGGACGGTCAATGAGACGGGAAGTGAGGGTTTCTTTTTCGCTGGGTCGTCCTTCCCGCTTGAAGAAGCCGCCGGGGATCTTGCCGGCGGCATAGGTCTTTTCCTGGTAATTGACCGTGAGCGGAAAGAAATCCCGGCCCTCGACCGCCGACTCGGAGCCGACCGCGGTGACCAGCACTACGGTATCCGACATGGTCACCAACACCGCACCATCGGCCTGGCGGGCGATCTCGCCCGTTTCCAGGGTGACGGTGTGGTTGCCATACTGAAAACTTTTCTTGAATACTGTCACGTTAAGCCCTTCGTGTGCTAGGTTCTAAAATTAAGAACAGAGGATGGAAAACCCGGAATCAGCGGCGCAGGCCAAGACGCTCGATCAGAGCCTCATAGCGCGCCTGGTCCGTGTTCTTGAGGTAATCCAGCAGCTTGCGGCGCTGGTTCACCATCTTGAGCAGCCCACGGCGGGAGTGGTGATCTTTCTTGTTCTTTTCAAAGTGTGGACCCAGACAGTCAATGCGGGCGGACAACAATGCCACCTGCA
>JBOIBC010000072.1:0-6551 GCA_050739295.1 Gammaproteobacteria bacterium | reverse complement strand
CATTGCCCGGGCCGTGAATGCAGAAAAAGCCGTTTATGCCGAAAATTTTGATGTTCATGAGGCCTGCGGGCGCGTTCTGGAACAGCACGTGAGTACGGCTGCCAAGCACGGCGTACGCCTGGTCTGTGAAGGGAATGCCCAACTTCATGCTGATCTCGTACTATTTCGTCAGGCGCTGAGTAATCTGCTGGTCAATGCCATCCGCTACTCACCGAGGGGCAGCGAGGTACGTATTGTGGTACACACGCTTGCCGCCGGTGATGTGGAAATTGAGGTACGCGACCACGGCCAAGGTATTGCAGCCGAGCACCTGCCACATGTATTCGACCGTTTCTATCAGGCGGACCCGGCTCGGGCACCGCAGGGACAGGGCACCGGACTCGGCCTCGCAATCGTTCGATCCATCATGGAGCTGCATGCGGGCGAGGTCAGTCTCGACAGTCGGCCGGGCCGAGGTACTGTCGCCCGCCTGCGTTTTCCAAGTAACGTGTCTGATGCGTAGATGACAAAATTGTCATCCGCCTGACCAGCATTTATCACGGTAGGGCTTGCACACTACCTGCATGTGGTTCGGGCGTGCTTCGTTGTTACTGTTGATACTTTCGGCCCTGGCTGGCTGCGCGAGTTATACGCCGTTACCGCTGCCGACCCGGCCGGACCTCGCTTCCATCTCCACAGCGCTGACGGTGCCGGTCACGGCGTTTGATGCGCCCGGGGTACACGTCACCCGCGTGGACTTGGACCAGCCACTGAATGCGGCCGCCATCGCCGCGCTTGCGGTACTCAACAATCCTGCGCTTCGCGCGATGCGCGCCTCACGCGGAGTCGCAGCGGCTCAGAGCTATGCCGCAGGCTTGCTACCCTGGCCGCAAATCGCACTGAGAGTGAGTCGTCCGGCACCCGGCGGCGCGAGTTTGCATAGCGGCTGGTCGGTGTCTGTCGGCGAAGCATTCGCCGCCTTGTTACAGCACGCGGATGCCGAGAGGGCCGCCCGTGCCGATGAAACCGGGGTGCGGCTCGACGTGGTGTGGGACGAATGGCAGGTGGCGCAGCAAGCACGCTTGCTGTATGCCGCGATTGAGCGAGATTCCGTCCGGCTCACGGTATTGCAGCCGCTGCTTGAACTGTACGCCGAACGCGCGCGCGCCGGCCATGCGGCTTTCCTTGCCGGCGGGCTGTCGCGGGCGACTGTATCGGCCGCAGGCGCCGCCGATACACAGCTTCTGGCGCAGGCGGACACGCTTGAATTGGCGCACGCAAAGAATCTCGCCGCGCTCACGGGACTGCTCGGGCTCGCGCCGCATACACCGCTCAAGCTTGCGCTCGATGATCATCCCACTGTGGTGGACGCAAAAACATTGCCTGGTGCCATCGCGGCACTGCCGCATCGGCGCCCGGATCTGATGGCACTCGCCGCGGTCTATCGCAGTGCGGATGCGCGTTTGCGGCAGGCCGTACTCGCGCAATTCCCACTAATCGGCGTGTCATTGAGCCGTGAACGTGACACGGAAGGCGTCATCAGTAACGGGCTCTCGCTCAGCTTCAATTTGCCATTCCTGAACGCTGCCCGTGGCCAAGTGACGGTGGCACGCGCCATGCGGCAGAGCCTGCATGACGCCTATCAGGCGCGCCTCGATGCGTCGGCGACCGAAGTCACGAGTCTGAGCGACGCTGCAAACCATCTGCACGCCGCGTTCGTGCAAATGCAACAAACGGTCAGCGTACGGGACGAACCGACTGACACCCAGCCGGGAACCGTGTCTTTTAACGTGCTGGCAGCCTATCTCGCGCAGCGCAGGCAGATGGAAGATGAGCTTGCGAGCCTGCGCTACACCCTCGATCAAACCACTATCGCTCTCGATACCGTACTCGGCATGCCTATGGAGCACGCGCGTTCCAAGGCCTCCACATGAACGCGACGCACTTATCTGCGAGCTTCATCTTCGGATTGGTGCTGGCCGCGTCTGCCGCCGGCGCCACCGGCACGGCCGGTACCGTGGCAGTGGAACTCCGGCCGTTTGCGGCTGAATACCGCGCGTATGCGCAGGTTGAGCCGCGCACTGTCTTGTCCATTCACGCGGCGACCATCGGAGAAGTTACAGCGCTCATGGCAGCACCGGGCCAGCATGTAAAAACAGGAGAGCGTCTTGCGCATATCGCAGGACCTGAGTATGACGCGGAGTTGACCGCCACCGAGGCACGATTTCATACAGCCCAAGTGGGTCTGAATACGACTCAACACAATTATCCGACTTTCAGCAGTGCCCGGGATGTGACGAATGCCCAAGCCGTGCTCAAGGAGGCACGTGCCGCGCTGACACGTATCAAAGCGGCCGGTGAAATACGCGCACCGGTGGCCGGGACGGTGCTGTCGCTGACTGTATCACCGGGCGAACGAGTCAGTGCCGGTACCCCGCTTTTGCGCCTGTTGCCGGACAATAACCTGTGGCTGCGCGCCACACTGTACGCACCGGATGCCGGACGCATACGTGTGGGCATGGTCGGTCATTTTTATCCTGCGGATGACGACCTGGCTATTCCGATTCGAGTACGCGCTGTGATTCCACCACTGGCAGCAAGCGGTGGCATGCGCATTGCCTGCGTGGCAATCAGGCCCGCGACATGGCAGGACGGTGAAGCGGGCACCGTGGTCATTGCATCCGGGCCAGCCACGCCACAGCCCGTGGTCCCTACGGCCGCCCTGATACTGGATCAAGGCAAGTGGTGGGTGCTGATTTCGGATGCCCACGGGTTGAGTCGCCAGGTAGTAGAAATCGGGCCGAGCGCGGGGGAATGGACGTTCATTCATCAGGGTGTTCAGGCCGGTGAACGGGTGGTGGCCGTCAACGCGTACCTGCGGTTCCATGCGGATATCAGCCGCCACTACGCGCCGCCGGATTGAGCATGCCGCCAAGTTCATTTCTGCGGAGCTTGCTGCGCCGACCGCTGCTGTGGCTGCTGTTGTACAGTGCGTTGTGTGCCTACGGCCTGTATGCCGTTTGGCAGATTCCAGTGGAAGTATTGCCAGCATTCGATTATCCACAGATCAGCATCATTGCAGATTACCCGGGCGCTACCGCCGAGCAACTGGAAACGCTGGTGACTCGACCATTGGAAGGCAATCTGCTCAGCCTTCCGAATCTGGAGAGTTTGCGTTCGGTGATGCGCAGTGGCACAGTCAGCCTCACGGCACGATTCAGTCAGCACACCCGGGCGACACAAGATATTGAGGCGGTGTACGGTGCTCTCGCCCGGACCCAGGGTGAGCTGCCGCCGGGCGTGCAGCCGTATGCCGAGGTCATGGGCAACGCCATCAATGAGGTGGCGGACTACGCGACTCGCATCCCGCCCGGGGTGTCGCCTGCCAGCGTTCTGACCAGCTTGCGTTCCAACATTGAACCGGCCTTGCGCGCATTGCTGGGCGTGCAGCGCATCGAAATAACAGGCAGCGGCGATGCATCGTTGTGGGTGCAACCAAATCTGATTGCCTTGCAACACTACGGCCTATCGGCGGCGGATATCGCCGCTGCGGTGAAAGCGCAGGTGGTGTTGGACCCCAGCGGCTACCTGAGCCTAGGGCATCAGGACGTGTTGATCGCAACCCGCAATCTGCCCGAAACCATCCAGGCACTTGATATGGTTCAAGTACTCACCCGCAGCGGCCCGGTGCCGTTGCAGGCACTTGCGCGGGTCGTGCCATCTCCGGTGCCGATACATTCCGCGGAATTGCTGAACGGCCAACCGAGCGTTGCGCTCATTATCTTCAAACAATCGGGTGCCTCTACCGTGCCGGTGGTGCATGAAGTCAACGACACGCTGCGGACGCTCGCCAATCAGCTTCCACCCGGCGTGACTTGGGTGCCGATTTACAGTCAAGCCCATCTGGTGCATCTCATCGGCCATGATCTGGGCTGGGACCTGATCGTGGGCGGCTTGCTCGCTATCGGCGTGTTGTTTTGGATTCTGGGGTTGCACCGCAGCGTCTGGGTGTTGGCGGTTAGCATCCCGCTTGCCCTGGTACTCAGCATCGGTGTGTTGTATCTCGCGGGCCAAAGCCTGAACTTGCTGACCTTCGGGGCTCTGGCAGTAGGCATCGGGCTGTTCGCCGACGACGGCATCATCGTGCTGGAGAGCATCTACCACCGCTGGGAACAGGGCAACCAGGGCTTTGAAGGCGTATGGCTCGGCCTCAAGGATATTGCAGGCCCGGATGCGAGCGGCACGTTCACCACCGTCGCGGTGTTCGTGCCGCTGCTGTTTGTCGGTGGGTTGGCGGGGTTATTTTTCTCGCCGTTCGCGCTCGCCATCAGCGTGGCGCTGCTGGCCTCGCTCATGGTCTCCCTGACGCTATTGCCGCTGCTGCTTGTCTATATTGGAGCACCACCGCCGCGGGCGCGCGGTTCGAGAACACGCTTTCTCGCTTGGCTGGAACATCATAACCGCCGGCTGTTGGAGGTCACACTGCGTCGCCCCCGGCTTGCCCTGAGCATGTGCGTGATCCTGCTGGTGTTGAGCCTCATCGCGATGGTGTTCGTGCCCGTGAATTTCCTGCCGCTGCCCAATGAAGGCGTATTGCTGGACAGTTTCGCCCTGCCGCCTGGAACCGGGCTGCTGCAAACCGAGACGGCGATAGACACGATCAGCGCACGTTTCCGCCGCGACCCGGATGTGTCGGCGGTGCTTGCGCGCATCGGCTCATCACGCGGCACTACCTATACTGAGCCGAGTTCCGCTGGCGAGATTCAGGTTGTCCTGAAATCCAATGTCAATTCCAATCAGTTGGATCATGTTGCCGCCCGGTTGCTCAAGACGAGCCAACTGTCCGGCGTGCAACAGAGTTTCGATACACCGACTCCTGAGCGTCTAGGAGAAAGCTTGTCAGGACTTCCCCAGCCATTTGTGGTCCAAATCTACGGCGCCAATCTCAGTATGCTTCGTTCGATTTCCGAGGCGGTGAGCGCGCGTCTTGCGCGTGTCAAGACGCTGAGGGGCATTTTCAACAGCGATGCTTATCCCACCACGCAACTGCAGATTCAGCCGCGGCCTGCCGCCATGACACTCGCGGGGCTGACCCCGGCCGCACTCGCGGCACAACTGGCACCGACGCTTGGCGGTGAAGTGATGGCCCAGATACCTCAAGGGAACTACCACCTGGACTTATATATACGTCTTGCCGATGCACCGTATCTGAAATTGGACGGCTTGTACGGCCTGCCCATCCATACGCCCCACGGCTTTATTCCGCTGGGACGACTGGCCAATATCCGCCTGGCGCTCGGGCCAAACCAAATACGCCATCTGGACGGCGCCCGTTCCATCGAGATTCTGGCGACGCCCTTGGGCCCGCTAAGCCATGTCATCCGCGCAGCGAATGCCGTACTGAAGGGTTTGACCCTGCCTCCCGGCTACCGGTTGGCGTTCGGCGGCCTGTTTCCGCAACTGGAACACATGGCGTTGACTTTGCTGGTTGCCGGCGGCGTGGCTCTGCTGTTGATCGTGATAATCCTGCTCATACAGTTCGATGCCCTGCGCATGGCCGGCATCCTGCTACTGGAATTGCCTTTGGCGTTTACCGGCGGTGCGCTGGCATTGGCGATCAGCGGGGTGGGACTCAATGCCACCGGACTGGTGGGTTTTCTGACCATCATCGGCATCAGTCTCAACCACGGCATTGTGTTGCTGCATCGGGCACGGCGCAACGAAACCCAGGGTATGTTGCCGGAGGCGGCGGTACTCGAAGCGGTGCATGTGCGCTTTCGCCCGATCCTGTTGACCACGCTCACCGCGGTGCTAGGGATGTTGCCTACGGCACTCGGATTCGGGCGCGGCGCCGAACCGGAACAAGGGCTGGCGATTGTGGTAGTGGGTGGCCTAATCTGGAGTTCGCTCCTCAGCACCAATCTTATTCCGGCGCTGTATTTGCGCTGGCATCGTGGAGGCTTATTGCGAGTTGACGATGACGCATCCATCATGCTTGATGGACAAGCGCCATAACGGCGCCGGGAATGCAATTCACTGGCATGGAATCGGGAAGCAGTTATTGCCCAGGGAAATTGCGCAAACCAATTCGCGATCGGTATTCCATGAACACAAGAAATATGATCATTACGTCAAGCACAGTGAATACCAAAAGAGCGAGCGAGTGAGTATGAGAGAATCGGTATATCTGATAGAGCACGAAAACTGTCAGGATAAACAGAGCGGGCCGATAAGCCCATGATATTCCGCGCAATAGGCCCGCCATCAGGGATACCTTCACCGCTCCATGCACCAGGAGATAGATGCTTGCGAAATATTTGATATTCAATGAAAGATGGTGGACAACGTGACGCAGAAAATTGGCAACAAGGTCGTCGGGATCTTCAGCTAATTCAGGCGCAGTCAGGTTGAGCACGATCTTGCTCAGATCAGTCCGGCTGACCAACAACAGCAGACCACCACCGATGAATTCCAGTAATCCATCCAAGCCTTTGATGAGGGCACCAATCAAAAATAGACGGTGCAGGCTGATTAATTTGGTTGCCTGAGCTAATGTTTTATCAGACCAATTC
>JBOIBC010000071.1:0-6603 GCA_050739295.1 Gammaproteobacteria bacterium | reverse complement strand
CGCTGCAATTTTCGAGGAGGTTTTCATGACCCGTACCACCCTGATGCCCCGCTCCCAGCAACTGATTCTGGCCGGTCCGACCGGCAGTCTCGATGCCTATATTCAGGCAGTCAGCCGCATTCCGGTACTGAGCGCAACGGAAGAGCAGGCCTTGGCGCTGCGTTTCCGGGAGCAGGAAGATCTGGACGCGGCTCGCGAACTGGTGCTGCACCATCTGCGTTTCGTGGTGCACGTGGCGCGCGGTTATCTCGGCTACGGCCTGCCGCTCGCCGACCTCATCCAGGAAGGCAACATCGGCCTCATGAAGGCCATCAAACGTTTCGATCCGGAAGTGGGCGTGCGTCTGGTGTCGTTCGCGGTGCACTGGATCAAGGCCGAGATGCACGAGTTCATCCTCAAGAACTGGCGTATCGTCAAGGTGGCCACCACCAAGGCGCAGCGCAAATTGTTTTTCAACCTGCGCAGCTCCAAGAAACGCCTCGGCTGGATGAACCGCAAGGAAGTAGAGACCATCGCCAAGGAACTGAAAGTGTCTCCCGAAGATGTGATGGAGATGGAATCCCGTCTCTCCGGCCGTGACATCACTTTCGACATCACGCCTGAAACCGAGAACGAGGACAGTCACAGCGTGGCGCCGGCCGCCTATCTGGCGGCGGACAACAATGCTGATCCAGCGCAGGCGCTGGAACACACAGACTCTGAAACCAAGGGCGAGGCACAACTGCGACGCGCACTCGTCAAACTTGACGACCGCAGTCGCCACATCATGCAACGCCGCTGGCTGGACGAGCAAAAGGCCACCTTGCAGGAACTGGCGGATCACTACGGGGTATCGGCAGAACGCATCCGCCAAATCGAGAACAACGCCATCAAGAAACTCGGCGTACTCATGGCCTGAACGGCCTACGCAAGAGCTAACATTAAGACCCGGCAAGACGCTGGGTTTTTTGTTGTTTGTCAGCCAGTATCAGGCAGAATATGGATATTGATTACGGAGAGCGATCACCATGAATCCCCAGAACGAACCTGCCGGACGATGGAGCCAGCCGCTGCGAACGATCCACTTGCTGCTCGCAATCGCGGTCACGGCGCAATTGTTCATCGGCAGCTTCATGCGCAGCCCGCATCCCGGCCGGCCGGATACGCTTGGTTTTGAAACCCACGAGATACTTGGTGCCACGATCCTGGTGCTCATCATTCTGCACTGGTTGTGGTCATTCACCCATCCCAATGAGGGACTGCGTCACTTGTTCCCCTGGACGCGTGCGGGCCTGCACAACATCGCCAACGAATTCTGGCAAGGTATCCGTTACCTGCGTCTGCCGCCGGGCGGGCCGGGGAAAGACGGTGGTCTGGCCGGTTTCATCCACGGTCTGGGATTGCTGGCCATCACTGCGATGGTGATCACCGGCGCAACATTCTATTTCTCGCGCATGGCCGGCGCCGGTCGTGACACCCTGGGAACCATCGAGGATATCCACGACACCTTCGCCGTCATCGCCTGGATCTACTGGGGCGGCCATCTGGCCACAGCGCTGCTGCACAGCCTGCTGCGCCAGCCGATCCTGAGGCGCATGTTCAGTCTGGGAAGTTGAAGTCATCCGGATATTCCGTTCGTGTTGCGGCTGCCAAAGCATGAACAGAATCCTTACGGTTGCTTTATTCCCTCGCCTTCATCCACTTTCACCCAATACGCGCCGTGGCGCGAAATCTCGATCTTCACCTTGACGTGAGAGGTTGAATCAAAGACATAAGTAATCCGGGTCTTGTATTTCTCGCCTGAGTGCATACTCTCCGCGTATTCGACGCGGGTATTGCCGTTTATGGTCATCTTGGAGACGAAAGGCTCTGCACCAGCCTTGCCGTCATTGAACAATTCGTAATGCCAGAAACTGTGATCCCGTTGGTTGTAGGTATCCACCACCAGTGTTTTTATGGCCGTCCCGGACCAGTCGTTGGTGAAACTGCATACCATAAATACTCGATTCTCCGACCAGCGACAATTCTCTTTCCAGGTCCATTTACCGGCCCTGCCGAACGGTGTATTCAATGTCTCGCCGTGAAACACCCAGCGCCCCACCGAGACATCCAGCTTCTGTAGTTCGGGAGAAAGGGAAGCATCGCCCGCTTTCACGGTGGTGCCGATCACACAAGACATGACGAGCAATGCAACTACCAAACTATATTTCATATTGATTCCTCCTTTTGCTTCCAACCGCATTAGCTGCCAGGATCAGGATGTAGGCAGCTACGGCATAAGCACTCACGACTCGGAATATATGGTGGTGCTTGAGGCGCGTCATGAGGCCTATAGGTTCGTCAGCCATGGAATCCCCAGCCGTTTGAGTGGCGCCTCACTATACGGGCCGCAGCTGGTGGGAACAACCCGGCATCCGGAGTCAGGGAATTTTGCTGTGCCGTGCTCAGGCTGGGGGATCAACCGGAAATCGTATGCATGACCAGTGGTATGTAGTGATCCACCAGCAGCAGGATGAAGAGCGCAGTGAGATAGACGATGGAATAGCGAAAGGTGCGCATAGGTAGACTCGGATCGCTGCTAAGGCGTAGCGCAAAGGCATACACCAGAAAGATCATGCCCAAAACCAGTGCGCCCACCAAGTACAAAAAACCGCTCATACCGATGAGAAACGGCAGCACGCTGATCACAACTAACAGAATGGTGTAGAGGATGATGTTGAGCACGGTGTAGGACACACCATGAGTCACCGGCAACATGGGAATACCTACCTTGGCGTAATCCTCACGCCGGTGGATAGCCAAGGCCCAGAAATGCGGCGGCGTCCACACGAAGATAATCAGGCACAACAGCAGCGCGCCGGGAGCCACGTGATTGGTAACCGCGGCCCAGCCCAGCACCGGCGGTGCGGCGCCGGCGATGCCGCCGATGACGATGTTCTGGGGCGAGGCGCGTTTCAAAAAGCCTGTATAAATGATGGCGTAGCCGATGAGCGAAGCGAAGGTCAGCACCGCCGTGAGCCAGTTCACGAATATCAGCAGTATCGCCATGGACAGGATGCACAGGATCACCGCATAGGTAATCACCTGGCGCTCCGTCACATGTCCTTGTGGCAATGGCCGGTGCCGGGTACGGAACATGGCGGCGTCGGCGCGTCGGTCGAGCAGATGATTGATGGCGGAGGCACAAGACGCGGCCAAGCCAATGCCGATAATTCCAAAGATGAATTGCCTGAGCGGCACCATGCCGGGCACCGCCAGGAACATGCCGACGATGGCGGTGAACACGATGAGCATCACGATGCGCGGTTTGCCCAGCTCGTAGTAATCCCGCCAGCTCGCGTGAGCGGGTTGGGTGCGTGTAATTTCCGAAGTGTGCGTGTTCATTAGGATGCTGATGATACAGGGTATGCTACGGCGCTCCGGTGAGCGGCAAGACGCTCACGGGGCTCTACCGGGCGAGTGTGGACTGCCCAATTCAGTGCGACAATCGTCGCCAACAACAAGGCCGCAACACCAGTATGCGCGTCGGTCAGCGCGAGCGGTAACGCCAAGTGCACCATACCGATGCCGATGGCCGCTTGGCAAATCACCAGCACGCCAGCAAGCGTGCCCAGCCATTTGAGCGCGGGTTTGCGACCCCTGAAAATGCACAATAGGCTGGTAGCTATCACGATAATAAAGGTCACGAGTGCGCCCAGCCGATGCGTGACGTGAATCGCGACCCGTGCCGGATCGCTCAGAATGCCGCCCTGATAATCGGGTCCAAGTCCGTGCCATGAAAACGCATCATGGAAATCCATGGGCGGCCACCACTGCGCCTGGCAGGTGGGAAAATCCGGACAGGCGATGCCGGCGTAATTGCTGCTGGTCCAGCCGCCGAGCGCAATCTGGCAGACCAGCACCACCAGCGCCACTCCTGCGAACCAGCGCAAAATTGTGCCGGCACCATCGGCGGCGCGCAGCCAGCCGCCGGTTTGCAATACCAGCAATGCCAGCAGCGCAAACGTGAGATAGCCGCCCAGCAAATGACCCATGACCACGGGCGGGAACAGCAGCAAGGTGACAGTCCACATGCCAAGCAGCGCCTGGAAAATGACCGTCAGCAAAGTCAGCGTCGGCAATACCACCGGATAACGCCCCTTGAACCACCGCCACCAGGCGGCGACCGCGAGAATCAGAATCAACACCGCGAGACTGCCGGCGAAATAGCGGTGGATCATTTCCTTCCAGGCGCGTGCGCTGTGCAACGGCCGGTTGACATAGCGTGCGTCTGCTTGAACAACGGCTTGATGCGACTCGGGTACGGTCATGTGTCCATAGCAACCGGGCCAGTCGGGGCAACCGAGTCCTGCCTGTGACAGCCGCACATAGGCGCCCAGCACGATCACGCCGAGCGCAAGCAGCGCTGCGAGCAGCGCCAAATACGGATACCAGCTGCGCAGCACTACATGCCTCCACTCTGGCCCAGAAGATGCTGGAGATCCTTGAGCAGCCCTTCCGGATTGCCGGAGATGGGATAACGCATGATGTAGAAACCTTTTGGATCCACCAGATAGATGTACTTGCCTACATCCGGTGCAGATTTGCCGTCGACACTGAACTGTTGAATGAAACCCTGTCCGGCGGAGCTCGATACGTTCGCCACCGTGAGGCCGGGCTGCTCACGCAACAGCTTGGCCGGATTCCCAGGCATGCCTTCGACCAGATACAGACGTTGTGCCGATTCGATTTTCTGCCCCAGAGCCACGCGGGTCTGGCGCGTCAGGATCAAGGCTTCCTCACAATCGGGATTGCAGATGGCGGTGCTCATGTACACCAGCGTGAAACGGCCCTTGAAGAAATCCGGCGCCAGTGTGCCGCTCACGAGCGGCAAAGGCAGTGTGGCCATGCTGAGTTCACGTGGCGGCGTGATGAATTCGCCGTGCTGGTTGGTGCCAAAGTGCAGGCTGTTTATATTGAGATAAAGCACCCATGCCGCCACTACCGGCAGCACAAAGACCACGAACAGTATCGCGATCAATATCCAGGTTTTCTTGCGGCGCGCTGGCGGCGTTTGTTCAACTGTCTCGGTCATGTTTGATCCGTTTGCTGTTTACCACAATCCAGATGATTAAGAGCGCCAGCGCCAGCGCGAACCACTGCAGTGCATAGGCGTCGTGTCGTACCGGCGGGAAGCCGATGTTAGGCTTCCAGTCGCGCACGAAGCCGTTTGCCTGGTTCGCATCCAGCAGCAGCACCGGTTTGAGCAGTTGGCTGCCATACAGTTCCGCCAAGGTCTGATAACGCGGATACAGGATCAGTTTGGGCCACCCGGCTGGCACGATGGTTTTGCCCAGGCGTATGCCGGGCACCGGCAGGATGCCCAGCACGCCGCTCACGCTGCGCGTATCCGAGTCGACGCGTACGTCGGGAAGCGTTTTCATGTCCGGACCAGCCACGAAACCACGATTCACCAACAGAATCCGCTGTTGCGGTTCCAGCACGAACGGCGTCAGCACCTCATAACCCACTTGATCGGCGTGCTGCATGTCCTGCAACAGCACCTGGTGTGTGCTGTCATAATGACCCTGCGCCTGTACATGCCGGTAGCGCGGCAGTGTATCGAAACCGCCGGACGCCAGTGTCGAATTAAGTAAAACTGGCGGCAACGTGGTAACTTGATGGTACTGAGACAGCAAGCCGCGTTTGTAGTCGGCCCGGTGCAATTGCCATATCCCGAGACACACCAGAATGATCAACAGTATCACCGTCACCAGCGTCGGCCACAGGGTCGGATGGAACTGCCATTTGCCAATGTTTATATGCACGTGCTAACTTGCACCCAAGCTATTTCATGGCTCAAACATGTTCTCCGACATTGCCATCCTTGTAATTCTGTTCATCATCATCGTGAGCCTATTCTCGGGTCTGTATTTCATGCTGCACGATCGCGGCGAGTCCACCCGCACGGTGAAGGCGCTGACCGTACGCATTACCATATCGTTGATCCTGTTCGCGCTGCTCATGATCGGTTACTGGACAGGATGGTTGCATCCTCACAGTCTGTTTCCGCCTCATCACTAGAACCTATCTCAAAACGCTGGTCTCAGGAAAGCAAGAAGCGCTGCACCCGCAGCGCTTCTTGTTTATGTGCCTTCTGGCTGTTCGTCAGAGCCAATAGACAAATATGAACAGGCCCAGCCACACCACATCCACAAAATGCCAGTACCAGGACACGGCCTCGAAGGCGAAATGGTGCTGTGGCGTGAAATGGCCCTTGAGAGAGCGTAGCAAAATCACGCTCAACATGATCGCGCCTATGGTGACGTGCAAGCCGTGGAACCCCGTCAGCATGAAGAACGTTGAGCCGTATATGCCGCTGCCGAGTGTCAGGTTCTGCTTGGTATAAGCTTCGATATATTCATGCGCCTGCAAACCCACGAAGCTGAAACCCAGAATGATGGTGAACAAAAGGAACCAGCAGAGTTTCTTGCGATTGCCTTGCTTGAGTCCCCAGTGGGCGATGGTCACCGTCAGGCCGCTGCTGAGCAGTATCAAGGTATTGAGTGCGGCGATGCCGGTGGCGGTCATGCCCTCGAAGCTGCCGCCTACGTTGCCCGGACCATTACTGGGCCAGACCGGCTC
>JBOIBC010000070.1:0-6615 GCA_050739295.1 Gammaproteobacteria bacterium | reverse complement strand
CCACCACCCGGAACCACGCCTTCCTCGACGGCTGCACGCGTGGCGTTCAGCGCGTCTTCGACGCGGGCCTTCTTCTCTTTCATTTCGATTTCGGTGGCCGCACCGACCTTGACCACGGCGACGCCGCCGGCGAGTTTCGCGACCCGCTCCTGCAGTTTTTCCTTGTCGTAGTCCGAAGTGGTCTCCTCGATCTGTGCCTTGACGGCTTTGATGCGTGCCTCGATGTTCTTCTTCTGGCCGCCGCCGTCAACGATGGTGGTGTTGTCCTTGTCCACGATCACTTTCTTGGCGCTGCCCAGATCATTGAGGCTGGCCTTCTCCAGCGACAGGCCCACTTCCTCGGCGATCACGGTGGCGCCGGTGAGGGTGGCGATGTCTTCCAGCATGGCCTTGCGGCGGTCGCCGAAGCCCGGTGCCTTGACCGCGACCACTTTGACGATACCGCGGATGGTGTTGACCACGAGTGTGGCCAGCGCTTCACCTTCCACGTCTTCCGCCACGATCAACAGCTGCTTGCCGCTCTTGGCCACGGCCTCGAGGATCGGCAGCATTTCGCGGATGTTGGAGATCTTTTTGTCGTGCAGCAGGATGACCGGATTTTCGAGTTCCGCGCTCATGTTCTGCTGTTTGTTGATGAAATACGGCGACAGATAACCGCGGTCGAACTGCATGCCTTCGACCACTTCCAGCTCATTGTCGAGACCCGAGCCCTCTTCCACGGTAATGACGCCTTCCTTGCCGACTTTGTTCATGGCGTCGGCGATGATCTTGCCGATGGCCACGTCGCCGTTCGCAGAGATGGTACCCACCTGAGCGATGGACTTGCTGTCGGCGGAAGGTTTGGAGAGCTTTTTCAGCTCTTCGACCACCACGCCCACGGCCTTGTCTATGCCGCGCTTGAGGTCCATGGGGTTCATGCCGGCGGCGACGGCTTTCAAGCCTTCACGCATGATGGCCTGGGCCAGCACGGTGGCGGTAGTGGTGCCGTCACCTGCCTCGTCGGAGGTATTGGACGCCACTTCCTTCACCATCTGTGCGCCCATGTTCTCGAACTTGTCCTTGAGCTCGATTTCCTTCGCCACGGACACTCCGTCCTTGGTGATGGTGGGGGCGCCGAAACTCTTGTCCAGCACCACGTTGCGGCCCTTGGGGCCGAGGGTAACCTTGACGGCGTTCGCCAGGACGTTCACGCCCCGGAACATGCGCTGACGCGCATCGTCACCAAATTTAACGTCTTTAGCAGCCATTGCTGTAGTCCTCTGTAATGTCTATGAATTCGATGGGGGATGCGGGATTACTTGCCGCCCAGGATGGCGATGATTTCGTCTTCCTTCACGGCGACGTATTCCACGTCATCCATCTTGAACTCCGAACCGGAGTATTTGCCGATCAGGACTTTGTCGCCCACCTTCACGGTGGGGGCAACGACCTGGCCGCTGTCTAGCGTGCGGCCCTTGCCGACGGCGATAACTTCGCCCTTCATGGGCTTCTCTTTGGCGGTGTCCGGGATGACAATGCCACCCGCAGATTTGGTTTCCGACTCCAGGCGCTTGATGATCACCCGGTCGTGAAGTGGATGCAGCTTCATGGAAAGTCTCTCCTCACGAAATGATTTCTAGGGATTAGGGGTCTGATACTCAGCGGTTGAATGCTTGTTAGCACTCTACCGCGCTGAGTGCTAATGATAAGGGCGAATCCCGCAGAGTCAAGGGCTGGACAGCAAAATGAGCATTGATATTTTATGGCTGAGAATCAAATAGTTACACTCTGCGCCTGTCCTGACCAGCAGTCGGCAGAACGTATTGGAGAAGCGCTGGTGGAAGAACGCCTGGCGGCCTGTGTGAATCTGATACCCGGTCTCACCTCTATATATCGTTGGCAAGGCAAACTCCAGAAGGAACCCGAATGGCTGCTGCTAATCAAAACTACCGCTGCCTGCTTCGAGGCTCTGAGAATCCGTGTCCGCGCCCTGCACCCTTACGAAGTCCCGGAAATCATCGCCCTGCCCATCAGCTATGGTGATCCGGCCTATCTGAACTGGCTTACAGAGAACACTACTGCTCCATGAAAAAATTCGCGCTTTTACTCGGACTTCTGGCCTTGTTGCCGACGCTGGTCCGTGCCGACAACCAGCCCCTGCCCCCGGATCAGGTCTATCGCCTGCAGGTGCAGCCCAAAAATGGCGTGCTCATGGCCCACTGGGACATCCTGCCCGGCTATTACCTATATAAGAACAAATTCCAGTTCATCAGCCACACATCCGGTGTCACCCTCGACGCAGCGCAATTTCCCGTGGGTGAAATGCACCATGACCAGTTTTTCGGCAGTCAGGAAATTTTCCGCAACGGCGTCACCGCCAGCATTCCGTACAACGGCTCGGGACCGCTGCTGTTGGATGTGGTGTACCAGGGCTGCGCCGATCTTGGTTTCTGTTATCCGCCGCAGACAAAACAATTCAAGCTGACGCTCGCGACAGCAACGCCAACCGCGGTACATCCTCCTGATCTCGCTACACTGGTGGCCGGCGGTAAAAGTGGCGGTGGCTTCCCGCCGCCGGATCAGGTATTCCATTTCACGGCGTCCGCAAAAGATGCCAGCACTGTGGCGGTGAGTTGGCAGATCGCCGACGGCTATTACCTGTACCGGCAGAAATTCCATTTCACAAGCAGTGATCCGGATATGGCGTTGGGCGCACCGGATTTCCCCCAGGGTGAAATCGAAAACGACCAATACTTCGGCACTCAGGAAATTTATCGGCACAGTGTGGACGCGATGATTCCCGTGACGCGCAGCGGCCAAGCAGACGCGTTCACGCTCACGACCACGTATCAGGGTTGCGCTGACAAGGGCCTGTGCTACCCGCCGATCACGAAAACTGTCGCCATCAACTTCGCTGCACCGGGTGTGGCTTCCATACCGAATGCGGGTGCGCCCGCTGTCAGCGCACCAGCTGCGACAACGCCCGCCTCGCAGCAGGACCGGCTGGCGGAACTCATCCGCAGCGGCAATCTCGCCTGGGTGCTGCTGGTATTCCTCGGACTGGGGCTGGCGCTCACTTTCACGCCCTGCGTGCTGCCGATGATTCCCATCATCGCCGGGCTGATTGCCGGTCAACATCAGAAACCGTCCACGGCGCGTGCATTTTCCCTGTCGCTGGTGTACGTGCTCGCCATGGCGCTTACGTACACCGTGGCGGGCATCATCGTGGCGCTCCTCGGCGCCAACGTGCAAGCGTGGTTCCAGAATCCCTGGATCGTGAGCATCTTCAGTCTTATTTTCGTGCTGCTGGCGCTGTCCATGTTCGGGCTGTATGAGCTGCAGATGCCGAGCGCCATCCAGACGCGGCTCGTCGGCTTGAGCAACACCCAAAAAGGCGGCGCCTTCGTTGGCGTTGGCATCATGGGCGTGCTGTCGGCGCTCATCGTCGGGCCCTGCATTACCGCACCACTGGTAGCGGCGCTGCTGGTGATCGGCCAGAGCGGCGATCCGGTGCGCGGCGGCTTGAGTCTGTTCGCGCTCGGCATCGGCATGGGCATTCCGCTGCTGATCGTCGGCACTTCGGCGGGCAAGCTGGTTCCCAAAGCTGGAGCCTGGATGAACGCAGTGAAATACCTGATGGGCGTGATCCTGCTCGGGGTCGCCATCTGGTTCCTGTCGCGCATTCTGCCGGGTTCGCTGACGCTTGCCTTGTGGGCGGGGCTGGCCATCATCTGCGGCACGTATCTGTTGCTGCTTGAAACACGCGGGAGCGGCTGGCGAAAGTTGTGGAAAGGCGTGGGTGTGATTGTCGGCATTTACGGCATCATCATGCTGGTGGGCGCCGCTACCGGCGGCGCTGATCCCTTGCAGCCGCTGGCGCGTTTCGGCGTCATCAAATCCACCGCATCGGTTACCGCCACAACACAAAGCTTGCAATTCACGCGCGTCAAGACACTCGCGGATCTCGATCAGGCAGTGGCACAAGCGAGCGGGGAGCACAAGACCGTGATGCTGGATTTCTACGCCGACTGGTGTGTGTCCTGCATGGAGATGGAGCACGGTGCCTTCCAGGATGCAGGTGTGAAAACGGCGTTGGCGAATACCGTGCTGTTGCAGGCGGATGTGACCGCCAACAATGCACAGGATCAGGTGCTGCTCAAGCACTTTGGCATCTATGGACCGCCCAGCATCATGTTTTTTAACGGCGCAGGCCAGGAACTCAAGGCGGATCGTGTGGTCGGCTACATGAGTGCGCGTGATTTTGAAACGCACATCCATCAGGCCTTCGCTACAACGGCAGGAACTGCGATTTGAAACACGCCCAAGCCACCGGACTCGTCATCGCCATCTTGATTGCCGCGGCGGCCGCGGGCTTCGGTGTATATGAATGGCTGCAACCCATGCCGCACTCGACCGTAACATCCATGCCGCTCGCGGCATCGCCACAAAACGCGCCGGCAGCGTTATCCGCAGATCAGGCTCTGGCGCTTTCCCTGGATGACCTGAGCGGCAACCCTCACAGCCTCACTGACTGGCACGGCAAAGTGTTATTGGTAAATTTCTGGGCTACATGGTGTCCGCCCTGCCGTGAAGAAGTGCCATTGTTGGTAAAGCTCCAGGCAAAATATGCTGCCCGGGGCTTGCAGGTGGTGGGTATCGCCACCGACGAACAAAGCGAACAGGACGTGCGCGCTTTCGTGAAAAAGATGGTGGTGAATTACCCCATCCTGATGAGCGACAACCAGAGCGCCCAGATCATCTCCGCCCTCGGCGGTACCTTCATCGGTCTGCCAGTCAGCATCCTGCTGGGCCCGGATGGCAGGGTACTCAAAATTCACTCCGGCGAGCTGGAACCGGACGAGGCAGAAAACCTGGTGCGAAACGCTCTCAAGCTCCCAAACGCACCGCCGGTGACGTCTATCACCACAACACAGGCGAACTAGCCGCCAACAGCCGCGATCAGGTGGCTTTCTGTCAAAGCGGACATGGACAAATCCGTCCGCCTGGCCCACAATCCTTTCCCGGCCAAGCCCCGGCAACCCCAGCCAGCTCCGGATGCGCTTGGGCTGGCAAAGACTCCATGAATCAGAAAAATCGCAGGATGCGCCGTCATGTTCCGGGTGGTTTTGCCATTCCAGACTCGGATGCGGTGCGGTTCTAGCGATAGAAACTGTGTTATCTTGTTCCAATCTTCTGCGATTATCTTGATAAATGAAGGCATCGCGTGGCGAACGTCCTGCTTTTGAGTGGTCCGAATCTGAACCTGCTGGGCGAGCGGGAGCCGGAACATTACGGTCATGAGAGCTTGCGCCAAGTCGAAAAGCGTCTCACGGATCAAGCCAAGGCCTTGGAGCATACCCTGACGAGCTTCCAGAGCAACCATGAGGGCGCCTTGATTGACCGCATTCATAAGGCCCGGCAGGATGGGACAGCCTTTCTGCTCTTCAATCCGGGCGGCTACACGCATACCAGCGTGTCCCTGCGGGATGCCCTGGCGGCGGTACGCCTGCCCTTCATCGAGGTCCACGTGAGCAATATCCACGCCCGTGAGTCCTTCCGCCGGCGGTCGTATTTTTCCGATCTGGCGGTCGGAGTCATCACCGGTCTGGGCACCCAGGGCTATGAGCTGGCCTTGCAGGCGGCGGACCATTATCTCAACGCACATTCCAAAAACCTGGCTTAACCTGATTTTATTCGGGGGTATTCCATGGACATACGCAAGGTCAAGAAACTCATCGAGCTGCTGGAGGAATCCGGCATCGCCGAAATCGAGATTACCGAGGGCGAGGAATCCGTGCGTATCAGCCGCTACGGCGGCAGCGCACCGGCAGTCAGCCATCCGGTCGCGGCGCCTGTGGCAATAGCGCCAACCCCGGCTGTGGCGCCGGTGGCGAGCGCGCCTGCAACGGTCATTGCGCCATCAGGCAAGGAAATCCCGGCGGGCCACCAAGTGAAAGCACCCATGGTAGGCACGTTCTACCGCGCGGCCTCACCCGGTGCCAAGGCCTTCGTGGACGTGAGCAGCACGGTCAAGGAAGGCGACACTTTATGCATCATCGAGGCCATGAAGATGATGAACCAGATCGAGTCCGACAAGGCCGGCACCGTCAAGGCGATTCTGGCCAACAACGGCGATCCGGTGGAATTCGGTCAGCCGCTGATCATCATCGAGTAAGTCGCCATTTCCGCCAAGTCCACAACCCGAGCACCCGCCATGCTCGACAAGATCGTGATCGCCAACCGCGGCGAGATCGCCTTGCGCATCCTGCGCGCCTGCCGCGAACTGGGCATCAAGACCGTGGCGGTACATTCCACCGCCGACCGGGATCTGAAACACGTGCGGCTGGCCGACGAATCGGTGTGCATCGGACCGCCGCCGTCCTCGGAAAGTTACCTCAACATGCCGGCCATCATCAGCGCCGCGGAAGTCACCGACGCGGTGGCCATCCATCCCGGTTACGGTTTCCTGGCAGAGAACGCGGATTTCGCCGAGCGCGTGGAGAAGAGCGGTTTCATTTTCATCGGTCCGCGCCCGGAGACCATCCGGCTCATGGGTGACAAGGTCTCCGCGAAGCAGGCGATGCGCGAGGCGGGCGTGCCCACGGTGCCGGGTTCGAAGGGCGCGCTCGGGAGGGA
>JBOIBC010000069.1:0-6660 GCA_050739295.1 Gammaproteobacteria bacterium | reverse complement strand
CTCCAGTAGTGGGTCATGTCCACGTAGGCAGCGAGCGTGCGGCTGTCGGCGGCGTAATCGTAGTGAAATCCCTGGGGGCGACTGGCCTGCTGGGCCGGCGAACCGCTGTTGAGCGGCAGTGGCTGATACTCCTGTACCGTGCCGTGGGCGTATTCCGCATCCGTACCGTAGATCACACTGGTGGCATCGCTGGGAGCGGTGCGCAGCTTGAGCTGTACACCGGCGCTGTTGGCCGCGGCGGTTTCGATGGGTTCGCCCGGCAGATAATGCTCGGTGAAACTGGTCCAGTTGCGGCGCGCGTAAGGCGTGATGTCCAGCTCGCGGTTGTTGGTCAGATTCAACTGCCATTTCTGCAGCAGGCGATAGCTTTCGGCATCCCGGTAGGCGCCGGGCGTGGGATTGGAATAGCGCAGTGCGGGATTCTCATACGCACCGAGTCCGTAGATATAGCCGGCGGTTTTCTGGTTGAGGTTGGTGGCCTCCAGCAGGGTTTCGCGGCTGAGCGTGCTGTCGGTGTGATCCAAACGCAGCGTGAGTTTCTGTTGGTCGTAGCCGGAATCGGCGCGGAAACCACCGTCGTGAGCGGCGTTGGCACTGACGCGAAAACCGTCGCTGCCGCTCCAGTTGCCGAGACTGGTCTCCGCTCGGGTGTAATTGTTCGAGCCGTGCTCCAGACTGGCGCTGTTCTGCGGCTGATGCTCCGGCGCGCGCGTCAGCACATTGACGATGCCATTGAGCGCATTCGAGCCATATAACACCGAGCCCGGTCCACGGACCACCTCCAGCGCGCCGGCCTGCTCGGTGTTGATCTCGAACAGCGCATTCACATCGCAGAAACCCGCCGGTTGGATTGGCACACCATCTTCCAGCAACAGGAACGCGCCGCAAGCACCGGCGCCGGTGAGTAGCGGAGAACGCAGCGCCATGAGGCTCTCCTGACCGCTGCCCTGCGTTACCCAGGCGCCGGGCACCACGGAAAACAACTGCGCCGGTTGGGTCGCACCGATCAGCGTGAGTGTGCCGTTATCCACGCGCACAGTATTGTCCGGCAGTATCCGCACCGGCACCGGCACGCCGGTGTCCGTCACCGTGACCTTGCCGAGTTGTACGGTGTTGTTGTCGGCGCGCGCCGGAAGGCCATAACCACCCAACAAACACAGGCTCAACAAAACTACGATGACACCAGGATCGGAACCTCCCCCTTTGCAAAAGGGGGGCGAGGCGCGGAGCGCCAAGCGGGCGGCCATGGATGGCCGCCCTGGACTTTCGGACAAAGCAGGATTGTGAAGTCCGAAAGAAGCGGGATTTTCCGATTTACAAATCCACCCCAGCCCTCCTTTTTCAAAGGAGGGAGGAAACAACATCCGCGCGCACCTTATGAATCGGGAGCGATGGTTCGCGTGGCCATGCCGGATATTCCAACTCATTCCGGCAAGGCAAATGCAACTACGTAGTCGCCGCGTTTGCCAAAACCATCGCCGTGGCCGCCCGCGGCGATCACCACGTACTGTCGACCGCCGACTGAGTAAGTCATGGGGGTGGCCTGGCCGCCGGCCGGCAGTTTGTACTGCCACAGGACCTTGCCGGTCTCGATGTCGAAGGCGCGGATGTCACTGTCCATGGTGGCGGCAATGAAGATCAGGCCGCCCGCAGTCACGATGGGTCCCCCGATGTTGGGCACACCCAGGTTCCAGAACTTGAGCACATTGCCGAGCGGCACCTGCCATTTGATAGTGCCGGTTTCCATGTCCACCGCCGCCAGTTGTCCCCAGGGTGGTTTTACACAGGGTATATGCAATGGTGACAGAAACACGGAACGGCGCATGCCGTAGGGCGTGCCGGTCTGGCGCGCAAATTCCCAGCCGTCATACTGACTGGAATCAGCTTCCGTCTTTAACTGATCGCGTGGAATCAATGCATCCACAAATGGCAGATTCATGGTGTTGACCACCGCGATCTGATGCACTGGATCAAAAGCGATGCTGCCCCATTCGGACCCGCCAGCGTTTCCCGGCTGCTCGATGGTGGTTTTCAAGCTCAGCGGCGTAAAGATGCCTTCGGAACGGTATTGCTTGATAAGCGCGCGGCACTTGCCCTCGTCCCAGAACGTGACTCCCCAGGCATCGTCTGGCGTCACCGGACCCTGGCGCACGAGCGGCTTAGGCAAAACCGGAAACGGCTGGGTTTTGGACAGCACTTCCCCCGGCACACTATCCTGTGGCACGGGTTTTTCCTCGATGGGAAATATCGGCTTGCCTGTTTCGCGGTTGAAGGTGAACAACATGCCGGTCTTGGTAGCCTCAATGACCGCTGGCACGTGCTGACCGTCATGAATCATATCTACCAGCGCCGGCTGCGCCACGGTGTCGTAATCCCACAAGTCGTGATGCACGAGCTGATAACCCCATACCAGCTTGCCGGTGTCGGCGTTGAGCGCAATCACGGAATCCGCCCAGCGGTTGTCGCCGGGCCGCTCGCCGCCGAAATAATCCGGGCTCGGCGAGGTGGTGGGCACGAACACCAGATGGCGCGCCGCATCCACGGACAAGGGCGGCCAGGCATTGGCCGCGCCGGTGATTTTTGCGGCTTCAGGCGTCCACTCCTTGTACACCGGATTGGAGGGATCGCGCGGAATGGGGTCCCAGCTCCACACCAGCTTTCCGCTGCGCGCATCAAAGGCCCGCACAGTACCGCGTTCAACAATCACACCATGGTTGTCACCGATGGATGAACCCACAATCACCTTATCATCGATGGTTACCGGCGGCGAAGTGACACGGTAATTCTGATCGCCAGCATATTCCGGGACTTGATAATTTACATCGTGTGTGAGATCCAACACTCCGTGCTGCCCGAAATTTTCACAAGGCTTACCGGTTAACGCATCCAGGGCCAACAAACGGGCGTCCAGCGTGGGTGCGAAAATGCGCGCGTGACATGCTGCGTCGACAGGTGACTGTTCATCTACCCATAGTGTCACGCCTCGGGAAGCAGCATCGGAATACCAGAGTTTCTTCACATGGCTGTCATGGCGCCAGCGCAACTGGCCGGTGGCAGCGTTAACCGCGATTACATTGGTCTCGCTGGATGTAAAGTACAAAGTGCCGTTGTACAAGATAGGTGTGGTTTCAAAAGTCATCTTGGACTTCCATTCGTCGCCGGGAAAACCCGCACCCATATCGCCAGTGCGGTACGTCCAGGCCAGCTTGAGATTCTTGACGTTCTGCGGCGTGATCTGTCTCAGGGTCGAATAGCGTGTGCCGCCGGCATCACCGCCGTAGTAGCTCCAGCCCACATCGGTAGCCGGTGGCGTGTGCCGACCGCTGCATCCCGCGGCAATAAGACAAGCCAGCAGGGCTGCAAAACCATATCGGGAAACTATTTTCACAATCCACCTCCTGTTCCGGTGCCGCAAAAATAGGCCACGCAGCAGGAAACGGCAATAGCAAAAGTGGCCAGCGGCGATAGTCGGGGCCAAGCGGCGCTCATACAGTGGCAAGCAGTTACTCAGTGAGCTCTGCAACAGATTTACAGTGAACCCCGGCCTCAACTCGATGGGCTAACGGTAAATTCTTCTCGCCTCCGTATGCCTGCTACCACGACTTGCGCTAGGCTATGCCACCTTGGCAGGGGCATCCTGAGCGTGGAACCAGTAAATACCCAACCGGGCTTGTTTGAGCGCCTGAAGCAGCACCACATCTACCGGGTGGCGGTCGGCTATGGCACGGCCATCGCCATCGGCATCCAGGTGGTGGCGCGGGCCTTCCCATACTTTGGCTGGTCTGCTGCGGTGCCGGCGGTCATCATCATTCTGATCGCCGGCTTTCCGGTCGCGATCGTGCTGGCCTGGTTGTTGGTGAAGCCCACCGATCCTGCCCAGCAGACCGTGTGGCAAAAGCGGCACTGGAAACTGGGTGCGATCGTGACCCCGGTGGTGATCGCGGCAGTGGTGGTCTCGGGGATTTATGCCTTCCGCATCGGCGAGCAGCATGCTCAACGCCTGGCAGACCTGAGCGCCATCCCCGCCAAATCCATTGCGGTACTGCCATTCGAGAACCTGTCCGCCGACAAGAACAACGACTACTTCGTGGCCGGCATGCAGGACCTGATCCTGACCAAGCTCGCTGACATCGGTGACCTCAAGGTCATCTCGCGCACCTCGACCATGCTGTACAAGAGCCACCCCGAGGACTTGAAGAACGTCGGGCGGCAACTCGGTGTGGCGACGCTGCTCGAAGGCAGCGTGCAGAAGGCCGGTGACCAAGTACTGGTCAATGTGCAGTTAATTGACGCACGCACCGACAGCCATATCTGGGCGCAGAGCTACACGCGTACACTCGATAACGTGTTTGGCGTCGAGGGCGAGGTAGCCGAGCAGATCGCCACGGCACTCAATGCCAAGCTCTCGCCGGCCGAAACCGCCACGCTGGCCGCGGTACCGACCCAAAACCGTGCGGCCTACGACTTGTTCCTGCGCGCCGAATATCAGGACAACAAGGGCCTCATCAATTACGATACCGCAAGCTGGAAAGCCGCGATCCCGTTGTATCGGCAGGCGGTCGAGCAAGACCCGAATTTCGCACTGGCCTGGGCACGATTGTCGTACAACGAAAGCGAACTCGCTTGGTTCGGTGGCGGCGGCCTGGATGTGAAACAGCTCAATCAGCAGGCGCGCGTGGATGCCGAACGCGCCTTGCAATTGCAGCCCAATCTCTCCGCCGCGCATCTCGCCATCGGCTACAGCGAGTACTGGGGTCGTGGCGATTACAACACCGCGTTGCAGGCCTTCGCCACCGCACTGGCACTCAAGCCCAACGATGCCGATACGCTCGCAGCGCAAGCCTTTGTCGAACGCCGGCAAGGCCACTTCGACGCTGCAATCGCTTCCTTTCAAAAGGCGCTCACGCTAGATCCACGCAATAGCGCGCTGGCCTTTGAATTGGGCTTGACGTACTTGAACGCGAGCCGCTATGCCGATGCCGAGAACGCCTTCCAGCATGCGCTGGCGCTGGACCCGGACAATCGCAATGCGAAGTCCAATTATTCCAATGCCATCCTGTTGAGCACAGGTGACATTCCGCGAGCACTGACTGCAGCGCAAGGCGATGATCCAGTACTGAAGGGAACGCGCGTCACTCTGTTGACCGACCAGCGCAAGTATCGCGAAGCAATCGCGTTGCTCGACAGCATCCCGGATACGCCCGACAACTTTCCGTTTGGCGGCGCAAAGGCGCAGCAACAAGCCGACCTGTATCGGCTGATGGGCGATGTGACCCATGCGCGGCCCCTCTATGCACAGGCGCTCCCGATTGCCAGTGCACAACTTGCGGTGCAGCAGGGCATCAATCTGACTGCGGTATGGCAAGCCATTGCCGACGACGAACTGGGGCTTGATCACGTTGCGGAAGGCCTGGATGCCGTTGGCAAAGCGCAGGCAATCGACGATAAATCCAGTGATCAGACGTATGGGCCGCGCGATATGGTGTTAAATGCTCAACTGTATGCGACAGCCCATCGCCCCGATCTCGCCGTACCGCTGCTCACCAAAGCGCTGGCTTCCCCCGGCATCGGCTGGTTCTACTCGCCCGTGTTGCTGTGGCTCGACCCGACTTGGGATCCGATTCGCAGTGATCCGGGCTTTCAGGCGCTGCTCAAAAAATACGCGAGCGACAAGCCGCAGATCCACGGTGGTGGATGAGTCTGCAAATCCCGAGCTTCGATTGAAATACCATCGCATCTTCCGTGTGACCAGCCTGGATACCGTGGTGGTATTAAGTTTCAGTGTGTACGCTGTACTACATGCCGCGATTCTTCCGAATCACTCGACGTTCCGCGAATGTCTGAATTAGAGAACGTTGTCTGACCGGTTGGATACGCTGCCGACCTTCTGTCTAATTATTTGATCACAAATTCAAACCCGATTGCCGGGAATTAAATAAACGCGTCAGGCGACTGCGGATGGCGTCAGAATCGCTGCGGCTTATATTATCAGTCACAGGCGCCTACATCAGGGTGAAGGTATCACGTGGTAATGAAAATGCAGCAGCGGGAAAATGCGGGGACCAATGGTCTCCGCATAACCGGCGCTTATTGCTGCAATTGTAGCGTGCTCAGGTCTTGCGCTACTACACTTTAGAACTTCAGCGGCGTCAAGCCGGCATTCTGCAGCGCGGCGTTCATCTGCGGCAGATCCGCCAGTTGCAACTGGCGCCACTGATTCAAGACGGGCGTCAGCAATTTCTGCTGGAGCTTGAAACCGGTACGTGTATCCGCAGAGGGCGCAGCATCGGCGCTCTCCACAGCCTGTTCAAGGTCCGCCAACGCTCCGCCAAGATAGTTCAGGTTGTTCAGACTAGTGGGCGGCTCTGGCACTCCCGACCAATCTGCAGGACTCGCAGACGTGTTCCCGCCGATTGTGCGCAGTTTCCCGGCTAGCGCCTCGGCCTGAACGGCGAGTGGGCCTTTTATCTGGCCCTTCAGGTCTTGCAACTGCGTGAGCAGTGACTCGACGCTGTGGCTGGCCATGGCGACCTGTACACGCGCCGACTCAATCTGCTGTGCGAACTTGAGCTGATGACTCAGGCTGATGGTAAATACCTTCACGCGTGGGTCTTCCAGCACTTTGAGCCGTTGGCTGTAGCTTTTGCCGTTCACCGAGAG
>JBOIBC010000068.1:0-6679 GCA_050739295.1 Gammaproteobacteria bacterium | reverse complement strand
TCCCTGTTGAGCACCGGCAGTACGCCCGGATAACCCAGGTCCACCAGACAGGCTTGTGTGTTGGGCGTGGCGCCAAACGCAGTAGAAGCGCCCGAGAAGATCTTGCTCTTCGTCAGAAGTTGGCTGTGAATCTCAAGCCCGATGACAGTTTCCCATTCCATGACGATCACTTCATGCCTTTGCTGTATTTGGAGCCACTCTTGCTACTGATATATTCCCCCGGGGTTTCCATAAGCGCCATTTGCCGCTCAACAGTTGGTCGCTTAAGCCCAGCGGCATTACATACCGCAGCAGGCAATACCAGCCGTTCCAGCGCACGCGGCTCAACCTTCACAGCACCCGACCCGTAGGATTTTCCAACATATGTCAGTTGCTCAAGTGTGCGCGAGTCATTCAGCAGTCGCCACAGTGACTCAGTGTCAATTCCCACTTCCGGCCGTGGATACACGCACAGGAAACCCGTCAATGGCAAAACCTTCGCGCGATTCAAAACGAAACGGCAGGAGCGCCTGCCAAGATAAGCGAACAGCAGCAGCGGAATTGCGCGCTGTTCGCCTCGATACCAGCGTTTGCGCATTCTTATGAGCGGCCTTTCCGACAATCCTCTGGCTTCACCTTCTGCAAGATAGCGCTGCACTGTCAATGGAAAGGTTTCGACAGGCCGATCTGGAAGATCCAGCAGCCATGTGGGGCGTCCTTCGCGATCCAGATATTCAAGTTGTTCTACTTCCAGAGTCTCTTCGGGGCAGTCACGTGTGCGCCCAATGGCTCGGACAAAGTAGGCGCGGTCTAACTGGTAATCATCAATTTGCCGACTGTTCAGGAAAAAGAAATCGTTTGCTCCCGTGGCAATGCCGCGCATGACACGCGCCACATCACCGAGATACATTTCATCATGCTCCCTGCTTCGCGGAGGACGAGTCAATCCTGTTCCCAGCGCTTCATCCAGATGGCGGTGACAAACCTCGATGGTAGAATGCGAGGTATTGTTCTCGCACAGTAAGTTCCTGAGTACTGCACCATCCACTGCCAGCATACGCGCCCATATGAATGTGTCATGTGGCACCGCATTTTCCACCGTGACAATCAACACATTGGTATCTACCGCTGGAAAAGGCGCAGCCGCGGGCGCAAACGTTACTACTGCTCGCAAACGGAAATGGCTGGTGATCCAATTCCAAAGCGTGCTCGCAAACACTCCTTCAAAGGTATCAGCGGGCAACAGAAATGCCAGACGTCCTCCTGGCGCAAGTCGTTCCAAGCAATGCAATAAAAAGTGCACGTGCAACCCAGCACGACCATCTATAGAAATACCGAATGCGGCACGTGCATGCTTTTGCAGATGTGCCTTCAAATCCGCATCAATGCGATGGTGCCGTATGTAGGGTGGGTTGGACACTATCGCAGGGTACTGTTGTTTCTCTGCTTCAAAAAAATCCTGTATATGTACTTTGCGCAGGTCATACTCACTAAGCCCGGCGGACCGTGCCTGCTTCAGTGCCGATAAATCGTTCTCGCAACCGGCGAAACGCCCCGTGTACCCCAGCCGGCGACAGGCGGTGAAAAAGGCGCCGGCGCCCACCGCCGGATCAAACACCACTTCCGGACCAACACTGAGGACGCAGGCAACCATGGCTTCCGCGACCCAATCGGGTGTCCAGAACTGGCCCTTCTGCTGTAATGCGCGACGTGCAAGACCTTTGGGTAGAGAAGCATTCAGGGGCAATCGTGTTTCCATCACGGACTTCCCGCTAGCAGGTCAAGTACCTGCTGTGACAGCTTCAATGACCCACCTTTGAATTTCACGTAAGGCAGGATATGCCCGTTCTTGTCCTCGATGAAAGCCGGAACAAGTTGTGGCTCCTCTTCGGCCGAGCCCAATTCATAACCGTGATGATAGTAATGCTTGTAAATGATCTTGCGAGTCGTTGCACCGCCAGGAGCCTGGAACACCTGCTCAGTGGGTTCGGTCAACCCCTTGCGTATTAAACGCTCGGCCTCATCAAATGCAAGTCCGTAGGCCCGATCAAAAAATACGTGCCATACATGCAAGGGCACTCGATTGTTCCTTTGCCATGCGCGCAATGGCGCGCGATCTTCATCTTTGATGATGATTGTCGGCAGGACAGCGCTCTTCTTCAATCCTGGCTTGCCGCTCATGCGTCGCTGTGGCGTAAGTGGCAGACCAAAAGCCGGCATTTTCTCAGCACGCCAAAGGCTATTTTCACATTCCACGGCAAGACGTGCCAAGTGAATCAATTTATACAAGCTGGGGTTGGACTCAGATATAAAAGGCAGTTCCTCCTTACCCCCGAGTTCTTTCACCATTGCGTCTATATGCTTTCTGTCTTCGGCATTGAAGATCAGCAAATCCGGCTTCTTGACCTTGCCAAGCCCTGCTGCTTCCAAGCGTTCAAAATACAACTCAAAGGCCCGGACATCACCCGAAGGCGCAACACTGCTCGGTCCATAAGGTAAAGCAAAAAACTGTCGGGTCTTGTTTACAGCCTCAATCAATCGTTCCTCACTCCATTGCCCCTGCGACCAGCGCATCAGGAAATCGCTGCCACGCAGGCGGCGGGGGTTAAGCCAAAAATCCAGCCAGGCTTCCGTCTGAAAGGCAGCCAGTGTCAATTCAAGATCAACGCTGTCAACGGCAAGCTGTGCTTCAAAGGAGTGCATCGTATGTTTACTCAAACCCCTTCGGGATCCGTGTATGCCAATCCGTCTCGCGCTGGTATTGATGCGCCGTCGCGAGCAGGCGCGCTTCGTCGAAATAATTACCGATGACCTGTAACCCTACTGGCAGTTTGTCCACGAAACCCATGGGGATGGAAATCCCGGGCAGGCCGGCGAGGTTCACGCCGTTGGCGTAGATGTCATTCAGATACATGGTGACGGGATCGTCGGTCTTCTCGCCCAGACCGAAAGCCGGTGTCGGTGTCGTCGGTCCCATGATCAAGTCCACGCTCTTGAATGCTTCCAGAAAATCCTGACGGATAAGCGTGCGGGTCTTCTGGGCTTTCAGATAATAGGCATCGTAGTAGCCGGCAGACAACACATAGGTGCCGGTCATGATGCGGCGCTTCACTTCCGCGCCGAAACCCTCGCCGCGGCTGCGCGTGTACAGATCCAGAAGGTTCACAGGATTTTCGCAGCGGTGGCCGAAGCGCACGCCGTCGAAGCGCGACAGGTTGGAAGAACACTCGGCTGGCGCCACCACATAATACGTGGGTACCGACAGCCAGAAGTTCGGCAGGCTGATGTCACACACCTCCGCGCCGAGCTTCTTATATATAGAGAGCGCCGCGTGCACCGCCTCGCCCACACGCGCATCCAGGCCCTGATCGAAAAATTCCTTCGGCAGGCCGATGCGCAGGCCCTTGAGCGGCTGATCCAGCTCCGCCGCATAATCCGGCACCGGCCGGTCCACACTGGTGGAATCGCGCGGATCAAATCCGGCGATGGCGTTCATCAGCAGCGCGGCGTCTTCTGCCGTATACGTAATCACGCCCGCCTGATCGAGACTGGATGCGAATGCGATCATGCCGTAACGGGACACGCGCCCATACGTGGGCTTGATGCCCGTGAGTCCGGTAAGTGCTGCCGGCTGGCGGACGGAGCCACCGGTGTCGGTGCCGGTCGCTGCGGGCGCGAGCCGCGCCGCCACCGCGGCGGCGGACCCGCCGGAGGAACCGCCCGGCACGCGGGTTTCATCCCACGGGTTTTTCACCGGGCCGTAAAAACTGGTTTCGTTGGACGAGCCCATGGCGAACTCGTCCATATTGGTCTTGCCCAGCATCACCGTGCCGGCCAGTTTCAGCCGCTCCACAATGGTGGCGTCATACGGCGCGATGAAATTGTCCAGCATTTTTGAGCCGCAACTGGTCTTTACGCCGGCAGTGCAGAAAATATCCTTCTGCGCGATGGGCAACCCGGTGAGCGCACCGGCCTCGCCTTTCTTGATGCGCGCATCGGCAGCACGTGCCGCAGCCAGGGCCTCGTCCTGCAGCACGGTAATGAAAGCATTCAATTGCGGATTGAAACGCTCAATGCGCGCGAGATAGTCGCGCGTGAGTTCTTCGCTGGACACTTTGCGCGCTTTCAGCGCGCGTGCTAATTCAGAAAGGGTTTTGGTATGCATGATACAGGTTCAATGAATGATGAGAATCACGGCTGAGGCTGCTCCTACAAAGCCGCTCCTGACAGTTATTCGATTACCTTCGGCACAAGGTAAAGACCAGCCTCCACTTGCGGCGCGTTCTGCTGGAACAAATCCCGCTGGTTGGTATCAGTCACGGCGTCCTCCCGCAGGCGCTGGGTCATGTCGAGAGGATGTGCCATGGGCGCGATGTTGTCGGTTCCGGCCCTGTCCAGTTGCGCCACGAAATCCAGGATGCGCGACAGGCTGCCGGCATAGCGGGAAATATCCTCGTCACTAATGGCAAGACGCGCCAGGCGCGCGATGCTTCGAACCTCGTCTGGGGTGAGTGACATGCCGGGACTCCGTTGGACGTTAATGAGGGAAAACTCGCCAGATTTCCGCGAATTATGGCACAAAGCAGCTTGCCGCCGCCGCCCGCCGTTGTTAGAGTAGTGCGCCTTCAAAGGGCCTGCGATCCCGAGCCACCTCAAGCCATAAAAACCATGTTCAAGAGCCTGCGCGGAATTTTTTCCACCGATTTGTCCATAGACCTCGGCACGGCCAACACGCTTATTTATATGCGTGGCAAGGGCGTCATTCTCAACGAACCCTCGGTGGTCGCCATCCGCGAGGAACCAGGCCGCGGCAACAAGGTCATCGAAGCCTATGGCGCCGATGCCAAGCGCATGCTGGGACGCACTCCCGGCAACATCGTCGCTATCCGGCCCATGAAAGACGGTGTCATCGCCGATTTCACCATCACCGAACAGATGCTCAAGTATTTCATCAAGAAGGCGCACGGCAACCGCTACTTCCGGCCCACGCCGCGCGTGCTGGTGTGCGTGCCGTATGGCGCAACTCAGGTGGAACGCCGCGCCATCCGTGAATCAGCAGCCGGCGCCGGCGCGCGCAAAGTGTATCTCATTGAGGAACCCATGGCCGCCGCCATCGGCTCCGGACTGCCGGTGCATGAGGCCAAAGGTTCCATGGTACTGGATATCGGCGGCGGCACATCCGAGGTGGCGGTGATCTCGCTCAACGGCATCGTCTATGCGGCCTCGGTGCGCATCGGCGGTGACAAGTTCGACGAAGCGATCATCAGCTACATCCGCCGTAATTACGGCACCCTGATCGGCGAGGCCACCGCCGAACGCATCAAGCACGAGATTGGCTCCGCCTATCCCGGCAAGGAATTGCGGGAGCTGGAAGTGAAGGGCCGCAACCTGTCCGAAGGCGTACCGCGCAGTTTCGTGCTCAACAGCAATGAAATTCTCGAAGCCCTGCAGGAGCCGCTCGCCGGCATCGTGGGCGCGGTCAAGGCCGCGCTGGAGCAAACGCCGCCGGAACTGGGTTCCGACGTCGCCACCAACGGCATCGTGCTCACCGGGGGCGGTGCGCTGCTAAAGGATGTGGACCGGCTGCTGCGGGAAGAAACCGGCCTGCCGGTAATCCTGGCAGACGACCCCCTCACCTGCGTGGCCCGCGGCGGCGGCAAGGTGCTGGAACTCATTGACGAATACGGTCCGGAAACCTTTGCCGTCGAATGACGGCAGCACTATTCTCCCTAAACTGCCTCCCGGCTGTTGCAGCCGCGGCCCGCGCACAGGAAAATCGTCGCCTGAGTTGATGGCCCGTGAATTCCGTCCCGAGGTCCGTTTGCAAGCCAGCCTGCCACTGAACGCCTGTTGCCTGCCTGCCTCCCGCAGTATGGTCTGAACCCTCGTGTTCACCCTGCATCGCCCGCAACGTTCACCCCGGCTTTTCAGCAGCAATCCGGCGGGCGCATTACGCACGCTGCTGCTCATTGCCGTGTGCATCGCGCTCATGTTCTATGACCATCAGCGCGGTCATCTGGCAAAAGTTCATGCGGCCCTGTCCACGCTGGTGTATCCGGTACAAGCGGCGGTAAATGCACCCTATGCTCTCGCCAGTTGGGCGGAGCAAAAACTCGCCACCCATTCCGCGCTGGTTAAGGAGAACAGCGCTCTCAAACAGCAATTGCTGAGAGACTCAGCGCAGTTGCAGCAACTGGCCGCGCTTCAACAGGAAAATTCACATCTGCGGGAACTCATGCAAGCAGGCACAAAGGTGAACGGACGCGTGGTGGTGGCAACTTTATTGGCCGTGGACATGAACCCCTTCCGCCATATGATCGTCATTGACAAGGGCGCTCACGATCAAGTGTACGAGGGTCAGACACTGCTGGACAACCACGGCATCATCGGGCAGGTCATCCGGGTGGGCCCGGTATCGTCCGAGGCTGCACTCATCACCGATCCGAGCCAGGCCATCCAGGTGCAAATCAACCGCACCGGCTTGCGTACTCTCGCCATCGGCGGCGCCGACGTAAACGTACTCACACTGCCCTATCTGGCGAACAACGCCGACGTAAAACCGGGCGATCTGCTGGTGACTTCCGGTCTCGACGGCCGTTATCCGACCGGGTTCCCGGTGGCTGTGATTACCCAGGTACGGCGCGATCCGGCAGAACCCTTCGCCGCGGTCACGGCACAGCCGGTGGCGGATATGGATCAT
>JBOIBC010000067.1:0-6681 GCA_050739295.1 Gammaproteobacteria bacterium | reverse complement strand
CACGGATCAGCACCAGGCTGCGGGTGGCATGGCCCAATCCCCAGTTGTACACACCGTACAGAATCCGTCGTGACATGAGCTGCTCTTGCGGAGATATCTTTGCTTATTGTAACAGCCTGTCGGATTTCGACTGATCTCACAGAATGGACCGGCTGCGGAAACTCAAGACGCTTATACGAAAGTGTGCGAGTCCTGCGCCCAACGGTGACATGCAGCCTTCACGGCAATGCGAAGGCAGTTCACCGCAACTGGTAATCGCGGCCTTTCCAGCGCGCGCCAGTTCCACTCCAGTGGCGCCAGGCGGAATACCAGGTCATGGAGAGGTACAGCGTGCCGATGAGCGGCATGCCAAGACACCACCACGGCGAACGCTGGTAAAACCTCAGCGTTGGCAGATAACTCGCGGCCATCGCGAGCCACGCGCAGAGCGCCGCCCAGCGCGCCATCGGAAAAAACAGACCGGCGATCGGCACCCAGCAAGCAACCAGTAACAGCAGGCTGCAAAGCCCGAGTAAAGTTATGGAATTCCGTAGTTGCGTGAACGCCGAGCGTGCCACCATCTGGAAAATTGATGCAAGCGCATCATAGGTACGTTGGCTTGTGGCGGCGTGCGTAAGGCCGATCCAGGTAGCATGGCCGCGCGCCTTGACCGCACGCGCCAGTGCACAGTCATCTATTAATTCACTTCGTAACGCGCCAAACCCACCGATCTCCGCTAGCACCTGGCTTTCCACCAAGATGCAGCCCCCGGCAGCCGCGGCCAGTCTGGACGAAGGCGAGTTCGCCAGCTTGAATGGATACAAGAGCTTGAAGAAAAACACGAACGCCGGCATCAGCAGCTGTTCCCAGAAACCCGCCATGCGCAGCCACGCCATGAGCGACACGAGTTGCAGCTTGCGATGGCACGCCATGGCCTTCAACGCAGGCACTACGCCGGGCGCAAGCTCGATGTCGGCGTCCAGCAACAACAGCCAGCGGCTCACGGCTTGCACCCGTCCCTGTTCAAGCGCCCAGAGTTTGCCGTTCCAGCCCGCCGGCAAGGGCGCAGCGGTGATCACTTCGGCGCCCGCAGCGCGCGCCAGCGCGGCGGTATCATCGCCGGAATGATCATCAATCACGATGATCCTGGGGGCGCGGCCGGAACCGGTCAGTGCGGCGAGTGTGCGTGGCAGTAATTCAGCTTTATCGCGCGCAGGAATCAGAACGGTGACATCACCGGCCTGATCGTCATTTTCACTGGAACCAACTTCAAACCGTTCGCGCGTGCTCCATGGCCGCCATGGTGCCAGGAGTATGCCCCACCAGATCAGCGCGGAGGCAACCGCAAGTACCACGGCGATCCACGCCATCGGCTTGGCTCGTGAGCGTCAATGATGGCCGATTTGATTCACCGGAATGCGCACTTCATTGGCTGCGATCGGCCTGTGCGTGCGATCATCATAGAGTACAGGCATGTCTGGCGCCATCGGACCGTCGGTGCGCGGGCCGCGCAAGAACGTGGCAAAGGCCTTGAGCGGATGCGCAAAGGTGTCATCCGCCGCGGTGCCTTCGAAGCCGCAGTGCGCCATGCAGTTGGCGCATTTCGGATTGCGCCCGACGCCGTAGTGATCCCATTGGGTATTTTCCATCAGGGCCTTGAAAGTCGGCTCGTAGCCCTCGTCAACCAGCAGGTAACACGGCTTCTGCCAGCCAAATACGTTGCGGCACGGCATGCTCCACGCACTGCATTGATAGGTCTGATTGCCGCACACGAAGTCCAGGAACAGACTGGAATGTGACAGCGGCCACTTGCTGTGTTTCGCCTTCTTACGCTTGAAGATGTCGCGGAACAGTTCCTTCGATTGCCGGCGGCCCATGAACACATCCTGGCGGGGCGCGTGTTCATAGTGGTAACCAGGCGATACCGTGATGCCATTCACTTTGAGATCGTTGGTGGCGAAGTCGAAAAACTCGGCGACCTCGGCTGGTTTGGCGGTGGTGAACAGGGTGGTATTAATGTTGACGCGGAAACCGCGCTTCTTCGCCGCGCGTATCGCGGACACCGCGGTGTCAAATATACCCTCACGGTCCACGCTTTCATCGTGGCGTTCACGCATGCCGTCCAGATGCACCGAGAAAGTGAGGTACGGCGATGGCGTGAACATGTCGAGCTTTTTCTCCAAGAGAATCGCATTGGTGCACAGATACACGAACTTGCGTCGCGCGATGATGCCCTCAACAATCTGCTTGATGTCCTTGTGGATCAGCGGCTCGCCGCCGGGAATTGATACCATCGGCGCTCCACATTCATCCACCGCTGCGAGGCATTCCTCGACTGACAGACGCTGCTTCAGAATGGGCGCGTCATAGTCAATCTTGCCGCAACCCGGGCAGGCGAGGTTGCATTGAAACAGGGGTTCGAGCATCAGCGTCAGGGGGTAACGCTTTTCGCCCTTGAGTTTTTTGCCGATGACGTAGCGGGCTACGCGATATTGTTGTACCAGAGGTATGCTCATCTTCTTTCCTCCCGGGCTTCCTTCCCGATTCGCGACTTCCTGTGCGGGGTGGTGTACACCAGGTTTCAGACCGGATGACTGTGTATCATTTTAACTCTTTCAGATGTGTCTGAATCATCCTTGCATTTTGGCGGAACGGCGATGTTCACCTGTGGCCACCGGCAATTTGTCTGCAAAATCATGCCGCAAGCGCTGCCATTCCAGCTTCAACCACGGCGTAAAGTGCGCCGGTGTGGCAGCCATCTCATGATCCAGCGCCGCTGGCGCGATGAAACGCCACGCGGCAATCTCATTCTCGTTGACATGCACCGGCGCAAAACTCATGCCGGTGTAAACCCAGCACAATTCGGTTTCCGAGCCGAGCGTGCCGAACGCAGCGTGGTACTGGAATTTGTATACGAACTCCAGCGCACAGGTGAACCCCAGTTCTTCTTTCAACCGCCGTTGTACTGCCTCATCCATGGCTTCGCCGCGGTGCGGGTGACTACAACAGCTGTTTGCCCAGTAACCGGGCCACAGACGCTTGTTCTTGCTGCGCTGCTGCAACAGCAGTTCACCGTTATCATTGAAAATGAACAGCGAAAACGCCCGGTGCAGAATACCCTGGCCGTCGTGGCATGCGGCCTTGGTCTCATAACCGACCTCACGATCCGATTCGTCCACGAGCACGAGTTTTTCGGACTCGAAGGAGACCACCCGGTTGTCGGTTGCGTCAGCCAATTTTGGCCTCCATCGCCTGATATCCGGCATCCTGCAAGGCGCGTACCACGCGCGCGCCATCCTCGGGACACAGGGCGATCATCGAACCGCCGCCGCCACCACCGGTCAACTTGGCACCGACCGCGCCGTTGTCGCGCGCGATCTGCACCATTTCCTCGATCTCCCAACTGGAGACTTGCAGCGCGTTGAGCTGGCCCTGGCAGATATTCATGAGTTCGCCGAACTGTGTGAGATCGTATGCTTCGATCGCCTCCAATCCCTGCAACGTCAGCGTATCAATCTCGTCGAATATCCGCTCATACAGCGCCTGGTTGCGTTCCCAGGCTTGGCGCACCCGGCCAACCGTTTTTGCAGTGAGGCTCTCGACGCCGCTTAGGCCGAGCACCATGGGCAGCGGCTGCCGGAACTTCAGCGGCCGGATCAACGGCGGATCGCCACGGCAGAAGAGCAGCGGCTGGCCATAGGTTGCGACGGTATTGTCTATACCCGACGGCGTACCATGCGCCACCCGTTCACATTCGTAGGCGAGATCGCAGACCTCCTCATCCTTTAGCCCGAGTCGGCAATGGCGGTCCAGCGCGCGTATCACTGCGACGGCCAAGGCCGCCGAGCCGCCCAGACCCATGGCACGCGGCACATTTGGATATACCTGGATGCGCAAAGCGCGGTCAGCGAGCATCAGTTTTTGCAGAATCAGCGCCAGCGATTGCAGCAGCGAACCCGGATGCTCAACTCCCGGTTGCAGGCGCTGCTCGACGCCCCAGCGCGGAATGATCAGATGGGTACCGCTGTCCGAATCTTCGGCGCGCGCACGAATCAGCAACGGTACCGGCACGGCAATGGCGTGGCGTCCGTACACCACCGCATGCTCGCCCAGCAGGATCGCCTTGCCATAACCGGCGGCATAATCCGCTTCGTTTGGCTGTCCGATTGAATATACGGCCGCCGATTTCGGCTGCGCCTGAGCCTGTACTTCGGCGATGATTTCCTTCGCCTTCCAGATCTTGATTTCACCGCCATCCAGCAGGCGCTCCACTACCGTGTCAAAAATCTCCGGGCTGGCACCCGCGGCTACGGCCACGCTGCGCGCGTGCAGGGTCATGTGTCCCTGTTGAATGCCCTCGGTGACTAGCGCCCGCAGCGCCGAAAAATTCTGCGCGAGGCCGACAACGCCCATGATCTCGGCGAGTTCACGCGCGGATTTGATGCCCAGCAGACGGTCGTTCAGGGCAACCGTGGGATTGGTCTGCAACGGTCCGCCCACGATGCCAACTTTCATGGGCATCTCGATACTGCCCACCAGATCGCCCCGGTCATTCTTGTACCAGCGCGTCAGCGACGTATAGGATTTGCCGCGCGCGGCGTAAGCGTGGGCCGCGGCTTCCAGTGCGCGCCAATCGTTGCCTGTGGCCAGCGCCACGGCATCCACGCCGTTCATGATCCCCTTGTTGTGGGTCGCCGCGCGATACGGATCCACGACCGCTAGATCGTTTGCGAGAATGATGCCGTCCCGTACCTGCTCGCCGTCATGCCCCTTGCTGGCTAGCACCTCGATTGGAATGGTGGCCTTGGCCCACACCAGCGCGCGGTCCGTCAGATTGGACAGTATCCGCAAGAACACCTTGCCGCCCGTGATGGCCTCGACCAGCGGCGCGACGCCTTCGCACATGGTGTTGACCATGTTCGCACCCATGGCGTCGCAGGTGTTGACGAGCAGATGCACGACCACCATGTCGCGCCGGCCATCCGCGGCGGGATGAATCCGCACCTCCACGTCTTCCGCACCGCCGCCGCGCGCCACCATCTTCGGGTGCAGGCTGTTGGCAAGATTGATGATCTCCTGCTTGCGCTGCAGCACTGCCGCCTGCGCCTTGGCGGAATTATCAATGTCCACCACCTGCACCTGGCCGATGAGAATGGGCTTGGTGCTCTCGGTAGTGAAGCCGCCGGCGTCGCGTACTTGTTTGGCAGCGGAACTGAGCGCAGCGACGATGGAAGGTTCTTCCACCACCAGAGGTACGACGTAATCGCGCTTGTTGATGAGGAAATTGAGACCGAGCCCGAGCGGCAATCCCATGACGCCGATCACGTTCTCGATCATCTTGTCGGCGCGCTGGACATTCAGGGTGTGCTGACCCGAAATCAGCGTCTGAAAATCGTCTTTGGAAAGGAGACCGCGCTCGCGGACCAGGCTCACCCGTTCTGATACCGACAACTTGTAGAATCCCGGCATTCTTGATTGGTCCATAAAGCCCTCCTTATTGATGTTCGTTGGTAATACGGGCCTCCAGTCCTTGCGGGTCCACCTCCAGATCAAGGATTCGAAATCCGGCTTGCACAATCCGCTGACGGAAATCCGCAAGCCTGTCGTGGTCCAGGCTCAAGGCGATGCCGGCATCGCCGCCGCCGGCGCCACAACTCTTGTAAGCCACGCCGCAGGCTGCGGCGGCGTTGGCAATCTCGCGGTGCTCGCGGCTCACGATGTCCATACCGCTTGCGGTTCCGAGTTCGGCGAGACCGGCGGCGTAATCCTTCGCCGCTTGCATGAGCGCACCGGCATCGGCGCGTTGGATGGCGTCGGCGCCGGCAGCCGCTACTGCCTGCAATCGCGCGACGATTGCATTATACCGCTGTGGCTCGCGGACGGCCCAATCCGCGATATGTCTCAAGAACTCGCCGGTGACCGCTGGCTTGCCTGACCACACGGCGCACCATTCCAGCCCTTGCGGGAGCCACACCGGCAAGGATTCCGGCACGCCGCTGCACAGGCGGTAAATCACCACGCCGCCCTGACGTGCGGCTGCAATATCCAGGCCGCTGCCGCGGCCATCCTGCATCCGGCGATGCAGCGCGACCAGACCGTCAACGCCTAGCGCCGGGCGGCCTTGCATGACACACAAGGCCCCCGCCAGCGCCACCGTGAGCGCCGCGCTTGAACCGAGTCCGAGCTTCGCCCGTATGCCATGCGCATCCAGAAAAAACCCATCTGTATCCAGTTCGGCGCGAAACGCCCGCGACACGCCGGCAGTCATGTTGTCTTCCAGTACCGCCGTCACCAGCCGGAGCTGATCCGACAGCCGCGCGTCACCCAGCCATTTCACTTTCCCGCCAGCGCGCAGACGGCACTCAGCCACGATCCCGAGCACCGGCGCACTCACGGCAATACGCTCACCACGGGTTTCGGTGAGTGTCACGTGTGCACGGCGATTCACCGCCATCACCAGCGCTGGTGCGCCTTCAAGCACCGCGTATTCCCCCAGCAGCACCAGCTTGCCCGGCGCTGAAGCAATGACCTGCATCAGACTGTCGATCCGGTTTCGATCACACGCGCGCCCTCGCCGAGTGAGCTGAGCAATACTTTCTCGACGCCCGGCAGCTCGCGCAGCGCCACCACTACGTGTTGCGCATCGCCCGGCAGGCACACGGCTTTCACCTGCGGTCCCGCGTCAACGGTAAAGAACGTTCC
>JBOIBC010000066.1:0-6794 GCA_050739295.1 Gammaproteobacteria bacterium | reverse complement strand
GAATATCTGTTGATGGGCTTGTCCGGTCACGGCTTCCACGTCATACGATGGTAATGGCAGTCCGCGTGCTTGTAATGCCTCCTGCAATTGAGTCTTGCTGTCCTTGAGAACTTCACTTGAGACGAGCCTTGATAGACGCGAATCGAATAAGTGCAACACGACCCGCTGCACGCTGTCGAATCCACCGTCGAGATATACAGCACCCAAGATCCCTTCGAGAGCATCTGCAAGAATAGAAGCGCGTCGCCGGCCGCCGCTTTTGAGTTCACCGGACCCGAGACGCAGATATTCGCCAAGATCAATGTCATGGGCGACTGCTGCCAGAGCATCCTGATTCACCAAACTGGCACGCGTCCGCGTCAACGCGCCCTCATCAAGCTCTGCGTACCGCTTGAACAATTCTGATGAGATTACCGTATTCAGCAGTGCATCACCGAGAAACTCAAGCCGTTCATTGTTTTTGTCACTGACACTGCGATGGGTCAGCGCCTGCCACAACAACTGCAAATCATGGAAGCGATAATTAAGTTCAGATAACAACCGTTGCAGCGGGTCACTCAATGTGGTGTAGCCCGATAAACCTTGTGAAAATGCACCAAAAGAAAGATGTTGCCGATGAAACTGGTGCGTGCGTCATAATCCAGCGTGAGGATAAGGCCGTTACCGTCGGTTGATGGAACAATAGTTACCACCTTTTCCGGCATCAGATCCGGATCCTGCACACCATTGATTGTGAATGTCATGTCCATACTGTGCAAAATCTGTTGTGGCATCTGGCCTGTAGTGATTTGCTGTGCCTTTTCTTGCACGACCTTATTAATGGAATAATACTGCATGTAAATCGGGAACAGGCTGAAACCAAACCAGAAGACAAACGCAAACAGCAGAATCAGTACGATCCAGCTGATGAGTGTCAGGCCGGTTTGGTGATGCTTGCTCTTCATCATGATGTCTCTCCCAAAGCCGATGGTACGAATATTGCGCCAGTCAGAATCAGTGGATCACTTTCCCGGTACGATGCCAGAGCGCAGAGTTGTGAAGCGCATCTATGTTAAGCCAGATGAAGAACGCCTTGCCGACTACATCCCTCTCGGGGACAAAACCCCAGTAGCGGCTGTCGAAGCTGTTGTTCCGATTATCGCCCATGACAAAGTATTCCCCCTGTGGCACGACCCATTCACCCTCTGGCCCGGTCTGACCGCTGAAGGATAGAATATCATGAGTCGTGTCGCCGAATTTCTCTTGATGTATGGTTGCACCCAGCGCGTCATGTCCATAATAAAGGCCGAGGGCCGCGTCTGGAATCCGGGCCCCATTGATAGTCAACTTTCCACCTCGATAAGCAATATGATCCCCCGGCATTCCTATCACCCGCTTGATGTAATCCTCCCCGGCAGACGAATATACCTCGCGCATGCCCCCGGTTTCCATACATAACGGATTCTTCTCACAGTACTGGCGTGCCGAAGCTTCCGGATAATGGAATACGATGACATCCCCCCGCCTCGGCTCACCGACGGGAATGATTTTGGAATGTATCACCGGCAGACGCAAACCATAGTCGAACTTGTTGACCAGGATGAAATCCCCGACCAAAAGAGTGGGGAGCATGGAAGACGAGGGGATGTGGAATGGTTCGACCACAAATGAACGCAATAACAGCACGATCAGGAGTACCGGGAAAAACGATTTCGCGTATTCAACCAGTACCGGGTCACGGGGCTTTTTGGCTTTGACTTTCTGTGCACCTTCCACTGCCACGGCATCCGGACTTTGGGATTTCATGCGCCGTTTTCCGGCAAAGAAAACTGCATCCGCCAGCCAGAGCAGGCCGGCTATAATCGTGGCTAGGGTCAATATGGTTTCAAAATAGCCCATGATGTTTTTCTCAATTTTGCCGGTTTACGTTACTGTTTTTTGCCTACATGCAGGATCGCCAAAAAGGCTTCCTGGGGGATCTCCACTGTGCCAATCTGTTTCATGCGCTTTTTGCCTTCTTTCTGCTTTTCCAGCAACTTGCGCTTGCGGGTGATATCTCCGCCATAACATTTTGCCGTTACGTTCTTGCGCAGAGCTTTGACCGTAGTACGTGCAATGATATGTGCGCCTATCGCAGCCTGTACCGCTACTTCGAACATCTGCCGCGGGATCAGTTCCTGCATTTTCTCACACAGCTCGCGCCCACGGATATAGGCGTGATCTTTGTGGATAATGCACGACAATGCATCCACCCGGTCGCCGTTGATAAGCAGATCCAGTTTCACTAGCGCGGCCGCCTGAAAACGTGCGAAACCATAATCAAAAGAAGCGTAGCCACGACTTACGGATTTCAGTCGGTCGAAAAAATCCATCACTACCTCGTTCATGGGCAGCTCGTAGGTCAAGATCACCTGTGCACCGTGATAGATCATCTTCTTTTGTACACCGCGTTTCTCCTCGCACAATGTAATCACGGATCCCAAATATTGTTGCGGCACCAGAATATTGGCGGTGATGATGGGTTCACGGATTTCGACTATCCTGTCAACGGGCGGCAATTTGGACGGATTATCCACATACAGGATTGCGCCTGCCGTGGTAAGCACTTCGTAAATCACCGTGGGGGCGGTGGTGATCAATTCCAGGTTGTACTCCCGCTCCAACCGCTCCTGAACGATATCCATGTGCAGCAGACCGAGGAAACCGCAGCGAAATCCGAAACCCAGGGCCGTGGAGGTCTCTGGTTCAAAATGCAGAGCTGAATCATTGAGACGCAGTTTCTTGAGGGCTTCGCGAAAGTCCTCATAATCATCGGAGCGCACCGGGAATACGCCGGCGAACACCCGTGGTTGCACCTGCTTGAAACCCGGCAAGGGCGCGCCGCAGGGTTTGTTTGCGTCGGTCAGGGTATCGCCCACCGGTGCACCGTCAATTTCCTTCACGCCGGCTATCACATAACCAACTTCCCCGGTGGCCAATTCATCCTTGTCATGCATCTTGGGGGTAAAGATACCCACTCGATCCACTTCGTGGGATCGGCCCGTGGACATGACCAATATCTTCTGACGCCGCCTCAGGTTACCGTGCATTACACGCACCAGGGATACGACGCCCACGAAATTGTCGAACCATGAATCAATGATGAGTGCCTGCAG
This sequence comes from Gammaproteobacteria bacterium, assembly GCA_050739295.1. Classification (GTDB taxonomy): domain Bacteria; phylum Pseudomonadota; class Gammaproteobacteria; order Natronospirales; family REEB76; genus REEB76. The sequence continues at coordinate 3,660 of JBOIBC010000066.1, read as the reverse complement.
CGGCCCTTGTGGATTACCCCTGGGTGGCGGGATGCGCCGCACCAGTTCTTCCAGCAGTTCGACTACTCCCGCTCCGGTCTTGGCGCTCACGCGCAGCGCGTTCTGCGCCTCGATACCGATGATCTCTTCGATCTCGGTGGCGACCTTGTCTGGCTCGGAATTGGGCAGGTCAATCTTGTTGATGACTGGCATCACCTCGAGCCCTTGTTCCAGCGCGGTGTAGCAGTTGGCCACGCTCTGGGCTTCCACGCCCTGTGACGCATCCACCACCAGCAAGGCGCCTTCGCAGGCAGCCAGGGAACGGGAAACTTCATAGGAAAAATCCACGTGGCCGGGGGTATCAATGAAATTGAGCTGGTAAATCTGACCGTCCAGGGCCGCGTACTGGAGTGAGACACTCTGGGCCTTGATAGTAATGCCCCGTTCCCGTTCGATGGGGTTTGAATCCAGCACCTGCGCTTCCATTTCACGCTCCGTGAGGCCGCCGCAAATCTGAATGAAGCGGTCCGCTAGGGTGGATTTGCCGTGATCTATGTGCGCGATGATGGAAAAGTTGCGGAGGTTCTGTATATCCACGGCGGATGGGGCACTCGAAATGTTACTTAATTATATTATAATTCAGTAAGTTACTGATCTTTTATCAGGTATATTCTCATCGAGTGGTTCCCTTTATAAATCCGGTGATTTTGAACCGTGGCAGCTCAGGGTAGCTAAAGCCGTGGCGCATTATACCGGCTAAAATCCCAAGCTCAGCGGGCGCTGAGGTAATCTTCCAGGCAAGCTCGGTCGAGCTTGCCCGTGCTGAGAATTGCATCTCCGCCTGTAAGTACCGGTACCTTCAAACCGTAGCGCACTTTCAAGGCCGCATCGCCGTCCACATCCACCAGGCGGATTGGCAACTCCTCCCCATGCAGTGCGTAGATCTCTGCAAGCATCTGCTCGCAGAGATGACAGCCAGCACGGTAATAAAGTGTCAACGAATGACTCATCAACGCCCCGCCTGCAGAGGCAGGAACACGGTTTGATCAGGTCGTTGCACCAGAACTGCCACCGGTGTCACAGGCAATCCCTTTTCCAGATTCCGGAACTGGCTTGGGCCGGTGACGACAACACCGTTCATACTCAGGACTACATCGCCCGGTTTGAAACCCGCACGCAGTGCCGCACCGGGAGCCACCTGCTCCACAACCACACCGCCTTGCTTCAACTTGAATTGCCTGCGCTCATTCTCTGCCAATGGCCGTATCACCAAACCCAGCACATCGAACCCGTTACTTCGCGCATCTGCAATGGCAAGCGGCTCGGTTTTGCCGGCGGGTAATACACCCACATGCACCTGCAGTATCGTCCGATGTCCATCCCGCGATATATCGAGAGGAATGTCGCGGCCTACCGGAGTGCTGCCCACCAGTGGAGGTAGCGCTTCGGAGCTCACCACGTCCTGACCGTTGTACGCGAGTATTACATCTCCAGCCTTGAGACCTGCCCTGGCAGCCGGGCTGGCGGGAACCACTTTGCGCACCAGTGCACCCTCGGGGCGCGACAGATTCAGGGATTCAACCAGGTCCGGGGATACATCCACAATGCTCACGCCCAGCCAGCCGCGGATTACATGGCCGTGCTGCCGCAGTTGCTGCACGACCATCATGGCCAGATTGATGGGAATGGCGAACGATACGCCCTGGTACCCACCGGTACCGCTGTAGATTTCGGAATTGATGCCCACCACCTGGCCTTGCAAGTTGAACAGCGGACCGCCGGAATTACCGGGATTGATTGGCACATCCGTCTGGATGTAGGGCACGTATTGTTCATCACCGATATTGCGGCCCTCGGCACTGACGATGCCTGCGGTCACCGAATGATCGAAGCCGAACGGTGAGCCTATGGCCAGCACCCACTGGCCCGCCCGCACATGGCCGCCAGCGATCGCGGCCACTGGCAAGCTACTGGCATTGATTTTGAGCAGAGCCAGATCGCTTTGCGGGTCTGTTCCAAGGATTTTTGCCGGCAGCACCCGCCGATCATTCAGTTTCACAGTGATGCGTTCGGCATTCTCGATCACATGATAGTTTGTGAGTATCTCACCGTCCGCGGAAATGATGAAACCCGAACCCAGGGCCTGGGTAGGCGGAATACCGGCATTGTCATTGCCATCGTCGGTGTCATTACCGCGGTCCTCGCTGCCGTTTCGGGGCGGCACAGCGCCGAAGTAGTGCTGGTACCAATCCGAGTCGGGATTATCTTCATTCTGTCCCGCAGCATCGTTGTCCTGAGTGAGACTGACGGATCGCTGGATGCTGCTGACATTGACCACTGTCGGTGCAACCTTGGCCACCACCGTGGTGAAATCCGGCAAATCGGCAGCAAAAACGCCGCTTGCCAGAACTATCGCCCCGGCCAGAACCGCAATGCGCCAGAAAATCTGCTGCATGGGCGGCATTGTGGTGCAAGCCACTCTACCCCGCAAGCATTGGCTTTCAGTGCCGTGGCAGCGGCAGCATCTGCATGGATTGCGCGATCATCTCCACGGTGGTGGCAGGCACCTCGCCCACCACGGTAACATGGTGGGTGCCTATCTGGCGGCCAAAGGCATTCACGCCCCCCATCTGCGAAGGGCCGATCAGGGTCTTGTGGCCCAAATCAGTGGCTTCCACAAACACCGAAACTGAAGCCAACCCGTCGCTGAATACCAGATGCCGCACTGGCTGCGGCGCACCCGCCACCCGCTGCACGTCGCTCAGTGACAGAGCAAAACCCGGTGGCAAGTGCGTGGCTTTCCAGTTCACGTGTGCCTCATCCGGCGTCATTTTCTCGCTGCCGCCTTGTACATTCCAGACATAGCCTGGCCGGATTTCTGTAGCCTTGAGAGCAGAATCGGGAATGTGCTCGGGGTAACCCAAGGATGTAAACATGATCCGCTCTACAATACGGCCGTCGCGGGTCAGAAGATCGGAACGCAGCAGCATGCCTGTGTGCGCATCCAGCCACAACCTGTAGCCATAGCGATACCGGTCCCGCGGTTCGATGCTGATTACTCTGCTACGGTAACCAGCAACACGATCCTCACCCAGGTCCTTGAAGACGTAATAGGTTGCGAGTTTAGCTGTATGGATATCTGGAGGCAGTGCGCCGGGAAAATGCGCGGCAGCATAACGGCGTTCCACCAGCACCATGTGGCTGTCCGGCAAAATACATTTTACGTTCTTGTGATCGCGGATTACTTCACGTTGCGAACCCGTGAGTGACGCCAGCCGTTCGATGCCACCCTCGGCATCCGCACGGTGTATGACTTGCATGGTTTCCAGATGATCTCCATGGATATAGACGAACGTGCCTGCGTAATTGAGGGTGCGCAGTGCAGTGTTCATGCGATCCAGCCAGGCCTCTGGACCACCACTGTTGCCGGCGGGGTTGCCCGCAAATACCGCAGGTGCCAGCACTGCCGCCAACAGCAGCATCAGTATCCGGCGATGCATCGGACTCATCGTTTTGGTCGTTTGACCAGCTGTTGTTGCGCGACCAGCGGCGTGTGCATTGGTGCGGCCGTCGTGTATGTCGTGATGTAGAAATACGGGAGCATCCCCTGCTGACCGAGGGCTGCGTTGATCTCATTGTGATTGATTATGTAGTTGTTCAGTTGCGCCTGCACATCCGGTG
>JBOIBC010000065.1:0-6799 GCA_050739295.1 Gammaproteobacteria bacterium | reverse complement strand
AGCGTGAGCTGGAACAGGTGATGCTGGATTTCTATCACCGACGTTTCAACATCCTGGTGTGCACCACCATCATCGAAAGCGGCATTGACGTACCCACCGCCAATACCATCGTCATCCACCGGGCCGACAAATTTGGCCTGGCGCAGTTGCACCAGTTGCGCGGCCGCGTGGGCCGCTCGCATCACCGCGCGTATGCTTATCTCATCATCCCGCCCAGAAGTCTGCTCACTGCCGATGCGGTTAAACGGCTGGAAGCCATCGAGTCTCTGGAAGAACTCGGCGCCGGTTTCACGCTCGCCACCCACGATCTGGAAATCCGTGGTGCTGGCGAACTGCTGGGTGAAGAACAAAGTGGCCAGATTCACGAAGTCGGCTTCACGCTTTATACGGAATTGTTGGAGCGCGCGGTACGTGCCCTGAAGGAAGGCCGCAAAGTGGACCTGGATGCGCCGCTGGAGCACGGCCCCGAAATTGACCTGCACATGCCGGCGCTGCTGCCCGCCGATTACATTGACGACGTGCATCTGCGCCTGACACTCTACAAGCGCATCGCCAGCGCCAAAAACCTGGATGAGCTGCATGAACTGCAAGTGGAAATGATTGACCGCTTCGGCCTGCTGCCTGCCCCCGCCAAAACCCTGTTCCGGGTCGCCGAACTCAAGCTCAAGGCGGCACCACTGGGCGTGCGCAAGATTGAGGCCGGCCCCTTGGGCGGACGCATCAGCTTCAGTGACACCACCAATGTGGACCCAGGCGTGGTCATCCGCATGATCCAGCAGCAGCCAAAGCACTATAAACTGGACGGCAGCAACCGCTTGCGCTTCATGCTGGAGCTGGATGATCCGGAGCGACGTGTCAATAGCGTGGACGTACTGCTGGATGCGCTCACCCACAAAGCAGTTGCCGCTTAAATATGGTGAAATCTCAATTTGAGAGTGGCAGTATTGCGGGAGCGACAGCCGCTTTGTGGGAGCGGCGATATTCGCCGCGATAGTCTTGAATCGCGGTCGGGCTGCTTACGGCATCCATGCCTCCCGTAGCACTTGTACATTCCTGTACATCGGACACCGCTCCCACAGGACTGCTCCAATAACAGAGGATCAACATGTGAAACTTCTGCAAACCATTTTATTGATTGCCACTCTGTTGCTATCGCCCTGTTACGTGATTGCTGCGGACGCTCCTGCGGCCAATGCCCCCGCACTCAACTGGTATGACGTGGAACTCATCGTGTTCCGCAATACCGACCCGCAGGCAGGTTCTTTGGAAACCTGGCCGGCCAATCCGGGCACACCTGACTGGGATAGTGCCGTACCAATGACCGCTGCCAGTAGCACCCTACCCTACATGCAACTGCCTTCTGCCAGTTACCGCATGGATTATTCCTGGCGCAAACTGCAACGCTCTTCCGAGTATCAACCCCTGCTGCACATCGCTTGGGCACAGCCGGCCATTGATCGTGCAAGCGCTCTGTTTGTGCGTATCGGCGAACCACCGGCAGCTGCACCGGCTGCGGCCACCGCAGTGCCGGCGGCTACGGCTGACACCGGCACGCCGGTCTACGGCATCGCCAAGCTCAGCACCACCGGACTCTACCTGCACTTCGATCTCGATCTGGTGTATTGCGGACCACCCGCCAAACGGGTTATCCCATCATCCGCACCGGCAGCTTCAACGGCGCCAAGCACCGCCAGCATGCAGCCTGCGCAACCAGCTACCGCAGCAATTGCCACGCCCACCTGCCAGCCCTACCGACTCACACAAGATCGCAAGCTGGATTCCGGCAAAATCAACTATTTTGATAATCCGATGTTTGGGGTGCTGGTACTGGTTACGCCACGAATCAAATAACTGTACGCATACGCAATATATTGGCAGAACTCGCACACCCTGCAGTTTATTTATTCTTTGTATACGATATTTTACTGCTCGGTTGATGGCAGCAGCGCGGTTTACTACTAGTAGTGATTGAACGGATATGCCACGGCTCACAGCGCCTTGAGACAGATCCTAAGTTCTAAGTAAAAATACGAGTCACTAAGTTTGTAACAAGGCTTCCAGCAGCAGCCGCACCTGGTCCATGGCTAGCTTGAGAAACGTCTCGATTTCCGTGTGGATGTCTTCACGGCCTTTGCCGGCGGCATAGTTGATGATAACGGCACAACAGGCATAAGCAAGCTGTTGCTCGCGTGCCAGCGCGGCTTCCGGCATACCGGTCATGCCCACGAGATCGCAGCCATCTCGCTCCATGCGGAGAATCTCCGCCGCAGTTTCGAGCCGCGGCCCCTGGGTTGCACCATAGGTTCCGCCGGCCACGAATTGCAGTTTCGCTGTTTCAGCCGCCGCAATCAGTTTCTGACGCAGAGTTTCGTCGTAAGGCCGGGTGAAATCCACGTGAATCACCCGCTCCAGATTCTGTTCAAAAAATGTGTGCGCGCGTCCGCAGGTGTAATCAATGATCTGATCCGGAAACGCGATCCAGCCCGGCTGCATATCGGCGCGGATGCCGCCGACGGCGGCCACTGCCAGCACCTGTCGCACACCAATACTCTTCAAGGCCCAGATGTTGGCGCGGTAGTTCACCCAATGCGGCGGGATGGTGTGTGCATGACCGTGGCGCGGCAGAAACACCACGTCACGGCCCGCCAGCCGGCCATGGGTGAGCGGCGACGAAGGTTCGCCGTAGGGCGTGTACACCACTTCCTGGCGGGTGATTTCAAGGCCATTGAGAGAAGTCAGTCCGGTGCCGCCGATGATGGCCAGATCAGTCATGATGTGTTCCGTTTGGAGTGTTTATTTCGGATACCGCATAGATTGCGGGCAGATTACGCAGGTAATTTTTATAATCCAGGCCGCAACCGAATAGGTAACGATCGGGTGTGGTCAAGCCGATAAAATCCGGCTGCATCCCGCTGTGGTTGCGATCATGGAGTTTCTTCACCAGAACCGCGGTAAATACCTGGCGCGCACCCTGACTGCGGCAATCTTGCACAATGCGGGAAAAGGTAACGCCCTCATCAAAGATGTCGTCCACCAGCAGCACCACACGATCGCGCACAGGAATGCTGGGCCGCACGCGCCACTTCAGTTCATGAACTTTGGTATCACCCCGATAGCGGGTGGCATGCACGTAATCCACTTGCAAGGGAAACTGCAATTTTGGGAGCAGCCAGCCGGCAGGAATCAGGCCACCGTTCATGACGCACAGCACCAGCGGATTGCTGTTGGCCAGTACCCGGGTGATTTCTTCCGCAAGCAGACCGATGGCACTTTGCACTGCCTGCTCGGAATGCACCAGTTCTGCTTCGTGCTGCACGCGCCGCACTTCTTCCAGTAAATCAGCCACGTTCAGGTTTCCAGCTTGAATTCGCCGCCGGCGTAATGACTTTCTAACGCCGTGCGCGCTTCGCGCCACTCGTGGCTGGCGTGCAGCTCTTCTCGGGAAATTTCCTCGCGACCGTGCAGGCGCGCCAGCCGCCACTGACTCATGGGCTGCGTGTACCCGCCCAGGGTATCGAGAATGCTGATGACGCCGGAGCGGTCATTGCAGACCGGCAGCATGTCGCAGCCCGCATCCAGCGCCACACGTGCGCGTTCTGCGTAATCGCCGGCGCCGGCTGCGCCGCGCATGCTTAGATCGTCGCAGAACACCGCGCCGTCGAAGCCCAGACGTTCGCGCAACTCGCGTCCGATCCAGTGTCGCGACAGGCTTGCCGGCAACGTATCCATGTCCGGATACACTACGTGAGCCATCATGATTGACGGCAGTTCAAGATGCATGAGCCGCTCGAAAGGTTTCAGATCATGACGGCGGATTTCATCCAGGGATCGCCCATCCACCGGAAGCATTTGATGGGAATCTTCCGGCACCGCACCATGGCCAGGAAAATGTTTGGCGGTAGCGACCATACCGGCACGACGCATGCCCAGCAGCCAGGCGCGACCCAGTTCGCCCACGGCATCAGGAGCATGATGAAAGGCGCGGTCGCCGATGACGCTGCTCACAGAATAATCCAGGTCCAGCACCGGCGCAAAACTCAAATCCAGGCCCGTAGAGCGCAACTCTGCCGCCATCAGCCACGCAGTGCTTTCAGCGAGCCGTCGGCCGGTGCTGGCATCGCGATCATAAAGCTGGCCGAAGAGCCGTGCCGGTGGCAATGCCGTAAAGCCCTCGCGAAACCGCTGCACCCGCCCGCCTTCCTGATCCACCGCCACCAGCAACGGTGGCGTGCGCAGTGCATGGATGGCGGATACCAGTGCGGTGAGTTGTGCGGGATCAGTGTAATTGCGGGTGAACAGGATTACGCCGCCCACCAGTGGATGATTGAGTACCTCTCGATCTTCAGCGCTCAATTCGGTACCCGCCAGATCCACCATCAGCGGACCGAGGCTCACGTCGTCTTCTCCGGCACGTCCGTGGACATCAGACGTTGGCCGGGTTCACGCACCGCCGACGCGGCGCGCATCAGCCGCCTGCGACCTGATCGGATTGCAGCGGCCATGCGGCTAGAAACTCGGTGAGATGCAGTTTGTCGGCGCGGGTAAGCACCTCACGCACGCGCGCGCATTCGTCGTGATATCGTTTTGCATCCATCCGCCCACGCATCAGTTCAAAACGCAGAAATATGAGGTAGGTGTTGAGGGTATCGGTCTCACAGTAATCCCGGATGCGGCCTATCTGCCCGGCGAGATACGCCTCCCACACCTTGCTGCCGTGCATGCCCAGTTTCCCCGGCAGGCCGCAAAGCTGGGCGATTTCATCGAGCGGCGCGGCAGCGCGCAATTGGAACCCCGCCAGCACGTCCATGAGGTCGGTGTGACGCCAGTGGAAGCGGGACAGATAATTGTTATAGCGGAAGCTCGTCTCCGTCTCGCCCGTTTCCCAATAGCGCGGCGCGGCGATGCCGTGGCGCAGAGCGCGGTAATTCAGCACCGGCAAATCGAAACCACCGCCGTTCCAGGACACCAGATCGGGGCTGAATTTATCCAGGCCCTCGTAAAAGCGCGCAATCAGCTCCGCCTCTCCCGCTTCGGGGGCGCCCAGGGACCAGAGTTTGAAATCGTCACCACGCCGCAGGGCGATGGCGATGGCCACCACCCGGTGCAGGTGCAGCGGCAGGAATTCACTGCCGCCGGTCTCCTGGCGACGCTGCTGAAACATGGCGCGCGCCGTGTCCTCGTCCGACAGGCCCTGAAGACCATACAGCCGCCGGCCAGCTTCCACGTCCGGAATGGTCTCGATATCGAAGGCCAGAACGTTCATGTGGCACCCCGTGATTCTGGGCCGCCAGTGTAGCAAACCGCCGTGGCTACGGCTGGAACCTTTGACCGCGGAAGTGAAAACCCGCACCATAACCTGAATTCAAACCGGCCAACCGCCTATCATGAGAGTCCGTATCCGCATTAATCTGTTCTCACTGTACGGCGGCAAACCCATGGCAGCCACGGCATTACGCACATCGGGGAGCGATGCATGATCCGCAACTGGGGTATACGCAACCGCGTATTGTTGCTCGCGTTGCTGCCTATCATCAGCATGGGAATGGTGCTGGGCGGCTATTTCATCCACAGCCGCGTGCACGATCTCAAGTCATCCCAGTCCGCGCTGGGTCATACGATAGTCAATCAACTCGCACAAGCCAGCAAGTACGGTTTACTTACCCATAATCCAGTGCTACTGGAGACATTGACGCGGAGCGTCGCCCAGGAAGATAACATCGAATCAGTCATCATTACGGACAATGACAATCATGTCCTCGCCCAGGCAGACCATTCCATCCCGCCGGGCCGCGGACTGATAAACAGCATCGCTCGAAATATCGGCGCCAAGACCGGATTCGAGGGTGCACTGATGTTCAGCCAGCCCATTACCTTGCAGATTGGTAACCCAGGCGGCCGGACGGGACAAAACATCGTGCGGACCCGGCTATCAACCGGCACAAACGAGAACTTGGGCAAGGTGACGGTAAAGTTATCGGAAGTGCATTTCGCCGAACGCCAAGCGCAGATCATTGTGAATGGCGGCATCATCCTGTTGATCTGCCTCGCATTCAGCATCCTGCTGGCGCTGGTCATCAGTGGCAGCGTGGTCGCGCCCATCGGTCGCATCATCGCCATGGTCGAGCGTTTCAGTTCCGGCAATCATTCAATAAGGGTGCCGGAAGTCTCCGGCGGCGAACTCGGCCGGCTGGAACAGGGCATCAATCAAATGGCTGCCAATGCCCAACGCTCACAGCAGGAACTCCAGGAACAGGTGGATCAGGCAACATCCGAGTTGCGCGGCACGCTTGAGGAAACGGAGATAAAAAGTGTGGAACTGGACCTGGCCCGCAAGCGCGCGGTGGAAGCAAGCCGGGTCAAATCGGAATTCCTGGCCAACATGAGTCACGAGATCCGTACGCCCATGAACGCCGTGCTGGGCTTCAGCGACCTGCTGACCAAGACACCGCTCAATGAGGGACAACGCAATTACCTCGCTGCTATCCGTCAATCTGCAAATATGCTTCTGGCGCTGCTGGATAACGTGCTGAGTGCTGCCCGTCTTGAGACCAGCAAACCTGATATTCAGGTGCATTCATTCCGGCTGCGCGGCCTGCTGGAGGAAATAGTGCAAATCGGTGCCATGGATGCATATGCCAAACGGCTAGAACTAATCCTCCATATCCAAGGTGAGGCTGACCAACCGCTGTTGGGTGACCAGATACTACTGACACGCGCCTTGAGCAACCTGGTCATGAATGCAATCAGATTCACCGATACCGGCAGCATCATCATTTATTCCCATAGCAAACCACATGGA
>JBOIBC010000064.1:0-6855 GCA_050739295.1 Gammaproteobacteria bacterium | reverse complement strand
GAAGTGCGCAGCGTGCTGGAATCCATCCCTGCATCCGCGCACCCCATGGATGTGATGCGCACCGGCGCCTCCGCGCTCGGCTGCGCACTGCCCGAGAAAGACGGCCACAATGTTGCCGGTGCACGCGACATCGCCGACCGGCTCGTGGCTTCGCTCGGCTCCATGCTCTGTTACTGGTATCACTGGAGCCACAACGGCCGCATGATCGAGGTGGAGACCGATGATGATTCCGTGGGCGGTCACTTCCTGCACTTGCTGCACGGCCGCGAACCGCCGGACCTGTGGGTGCGCGCCATGCACACCTCGCTAATTTTGTATGCCGAACACGAATTCAACGCCTCCACCTTTACCGCGCGCGTGATCGCGGGCACCGGATCGGATATGTACTCCTGCATCACCGGCGCCATCGGCGCGTTGCGCGGCCCCAAACACGGCGGCGCCAACGAAGTGGGTTACGAAATCCAGAGCCGCTACGCGACACCGGAGGAGGCCGAGGCTGACATCCGCCGCCGCGTGGAGGCAAAGGAAATCGTCATCGGTTTCGGCCATCCGGTGTACACCGTGAGCGACCCGCGCAATCAGGTTATCAAGGAAGTGGCGCGCAAGCTTTCCAAGGAGGCTGGCGACATGCAGTTGTTCAACGTCGCGGAACGACTGGAAAAGGTCATGTGGAACGTGAAAAAGATGTTCCCAAACCTCGACTGGTTCTCGGCGGTTTCCTATCACATGATGGGCATACCCACTGCCATGTTTACACCGCTGTTCGTGATCGCACGCACTACCGGCTGGAGCGCACACGTCATCGAGCAGCGAACTGATGGCAAGATCATCCGCCCGAGCGCCAACTACGTCGGTCCCGAAGACCAGAAGTTTGTGCCAATTGAAAAACGGCAATGAAGGTGCCGCGTGCCGGATTCTGCGTGCCACGTAAAGACAGAAATTTTTACGCAGCACTAAGCCGGTAGTAACGATAAACAACACTTCTTTGTGAAATTCCGGTGGAGTGATTGATGAGCGCCCATGATCTGAAATCCGCCCAGCGCCCTGATCCCGACAAACTGCTGGTGGAGATCGCCGACTACGTCTGCAACTACAAAATCAAAAGCGAGGAGGCTTACGCCACCGCGCGTTACGTGTTCATGGACACGCTCGCCTGCGGCATGCTGGCGCTCAATTATCCGGCCTGTACCAAACTGCTGGGCCCGGTGGTGCCGGGTGCGAATCTCAAGAACGGCGCGCGTGTGCTGGGTACCGGTTACGAACTCGAGCCGGTGCAGGCGGCTTTCAACATCGGCGCCATGATCCGCTGGCTGGATTTCAACGACACCTGGCTGGCGGCGGAATGGGGACATCCGTCCGACAATCTCGGCGGCATTCTTGCTGTTGCGGATTATCTGTCACGCAAAAATCTGGAAGAAGGCAGGCCATCATTGATTGTGCGCGACGTGCTAACGGCCATGATCAAAGCGCACGAAATCCAGGGCATCATCGCGCTGCAAAACAGTTTCAACCGCGTGGGTCTAGATCACGTGCTGCTGGTACGCGTCGCGTCCACCGCGGTCATCACGCACATGCTGGGCGGCACACGCGAGCAGGTCATCAATGCGGTATCCAATGCCTGGGTTGATGGAGCTGCGCTGCGTACCTACCGTCACGCCCCCAACACCGGCTCGCGCAAGAGCTGGGCGGCGGGTGATGCCACCAGCCGAGCGGTGCGCCTTGCCTTGATCGCGCTCAGCGGCGAGATGGGTTACCCCACGGCGCTGTCCGCCAAAACCTGGGGTTTCTACGATGTGCTATTCAAGGGGCAACCCTTCAAATTCCAGCGCGCCTACGGCAGCTATGTGATGGAAAACGTGCTGTTCAAGATCAGTTTCCCCGCCGAGTTCCACGCCCAGACGGTAGTGGAATGCGCTATGCAACTGCACGGCAAGGTGAAGGACAAACTCGATCAGATCGAAAAAATCATTATTGAAACGCAGGAGCCGGGCGTGCGCATCATAGATAAAACCGGGCCGCTCTCGAATCCCGCCGATCGGGATCACTGCATCCAGTACATGACGGCAATACCGCTCATCTTCGGCCGGCTCACGGCCGAGGACTACGAAGACCAGATCGCCGCCGATCCGCGCATTGACGCGCTGCGCGCCAAAATGCAGGTGCGGGAAAACGAGAAATTCACCGAGGATTACTACGACTCCGCCAAGCGCTACATCGGCAACGCGGTGCAGGTATTTTTCAAGAATGGTTCCAAGACTGAGCGCGTGGAAGTGGAATACCCCATCGGCCACCGCAAGCGCCGCGCGGAAGGCATCCCGGTGCTGGTGAAGAAATTCGAGAACGCCATTGCCGGACGTCTGCCAGCCGCCAAGTGCTCAGCTATCAAGCATATATGTGCGGACCAGAATAGATTGGAAACAGCACTGGTTTCCGATTTCATGCAACTCTGGGCGGTCTGAGGACAGCCCAGCCTCCGGGAGTAAGACATGCAATTGTTCAAATCCATGTTCATTTGTTTGTGCGGAGTATTTTTTTGGCATCTTGCCGCAGCTGCTCCGGCTCCGGTATTCCAGTTGAGCGATCTGCAAAAGATTGTGTCGCTGCGCGATCCGCAGATTTCGCCGAATGGAAAACAGATCGCGATGGTCGTGTCCACACCGGACTGGAAGACGGACAAAGACAAGCAGGAAATTGACCTGGTGGATGCCGCCAGCGGCATACGGCGTGTGCTCACGTGGAACCGCGAGAGCGTATCCTCGCCGCGTTGGTCACCGGAAGGCACACGGCTGGCGTTTCTGGCGAAAGACGCCGAGACAAAGAAGCCACAGATTTTCGTCATGCCCATGGATGGCGGCGATGCGGCGCGCATCACCGACAACAAGCAGGGTGTGCTGGAATTCACCTGGAGTCCCGACGGCAAGCAAATCGCTTTCGTGGCCCAGGATCCGCCCATCAACGAGCAGGCCATCAAGGAACACAACGATGTATTCCAGGTGAGCGACGGCAATTTTCTGTTACGCGCCGCGGTGGCGCCCTGGCATCTGTGGCTGGTGGCGAGCGATGGCGGCAACGCGAAACAACTGACCCAGGGTGAGTTCAGCTTGCAGACCGATCAGGATACTGCCACGCCGCTGGTTTGGAGCCATGACGGCCGGCACATTATCTTTACGAAATTCCCCAGTTCCTACTGGGGGCCGTCGTTTCGCTCGGTGATTGCGGAAGTAAGCGTGAACGGTGGTGCACCAACCACACTGGTTTCCGCGCAAGGCGCCGTGCGTTTTACCTATGCGCCGGACAGCGATGATTTCGCTTTCATGCGGCCACGCAACGGCGACCAGAATAACGGCAATGCCGTGTACGTGGATACAAAGGGCAAGACGTACGATGCCACCAAGGCACTGGCGCGTAATTTCAATTCCTATGCCTGGCTGCCGGATGGCAAGGCGCTCATCATGGCCGGTGAACTCGGTACCCGCTCGGTGCTGTGGGAGCAGCCGCTGTCAGGAAAAGCCGAGCGGCTCCATCTCGGTGATGTAGATGCGGACGCCAAAGTGAGTGTCGCGAAAACCGGCGCAATCGCCTTCATCGGCAACACCGCGGCACATCCGGATGAATTGTATGTGATGGATTCGGCAAATGCCGGACCGCGGCGGCTCACGAACCTGAATGCGTTCGTGGACAGCCTGAGCCTTGGCCGTACGGAATCCATTGAGTGGAATGGCCCGAATGGCTTTCATGAGGACGGCGTGCTCACCTATCCCGCAGGCTACGAACCGGGCCGCAAGTATCCGCTGGTGCTGGTGATCCACGGCGGGCCGGAAGGCGCTTCCACCGTGGGCTTCGATCCGCTCGGGCAATTACTCTCGGCGGCCGGTTTTCTGGTATTTCGGCCCAATTACCGCGGCAGCATCAATCTGGGCGACGCCTACCAGCATGCGATCTTCCGCGACACCGGCGCAGGCCCTGGCAAGGATGTGATGGCGGGGCTCACGGCGGTGGAGAAACTTGGCATCGTGGACAAGGGCCGCATCGGCGTATCCGGCTGGTCCTACGGCGGTTACATGACCACCTGGCTTACGGGACACTACAACGTCTGGAAGGCGGCGGTGTCAGGCGCGGCACTCACCGACTGGGTCATGGATTACACCATATCCTTCTATCAAATGGGTGACACCTATTTCTTCAGTGGTTCACCCTGGACCGCCAAGTACTGGAACATCTGGCGCGAACAGTCGCCGATCCAGTACGCGCGCAACGTGAAAGCTCCCACGCTCATCATGGGTGATGTGGGCGATTCCAATGTGCCGCTGGTGAACAGCTACGAGTGGTATCACGCCTTACGTGACAACGGCGTGACTGTGGAATTCTATGCCTATCCGGCGGATACGCATTTCCCACACGACATCGTGCGCACCACCGATGTGTATCGGCGCTGGGTGGGGTGGATGCAGAAGCACCTGAAATAGCGTTCGGCGGTTTTGCGTGGGACATATTTTTTGGCTGATATCGGGAATGATTGCCGGACGCGCCGGGCCCAATCGCCAGCCGTGGAATATTGCCCGGCTGCGTCACGCAGGGTTTGGCGCCGTGTTGTCCGTCAACGACGGGGAGCTGTGTCATCCCGAGGATTTCGAGCGGGAAGGCATCGTCTATGCCTGTATACCGCTTTCGGCGAATGCGCCGCCGCAACCCGGCGATCTTGAGTATTGTCTGAGCGTGCTACCGGCTGCCTATCGGTTTCTTTGCACTCAGATCGAAAGCAGTCGCACCGTGCTTGTGCATTGCTCGTCCGGCAAGGACCGAACCTGTCTTTTATTTGCCTACTTCCTGATGCGCCATGAAAGCTGTGCGCCGGAGGAAGCGATAGCGCGAGTACGGGCCATCCGTCCCATCGCGTTTACTGCAGACCGTTGGGAAGAGTTTGCCGTTAAAGTGCTGTCATCAAACTGAGATGATTCATGAATGCACCTATGCCGAATCATCAGGACATTCTGAAGTTCTGGTTCGTGGAAACCACCCCCGAGCAGCAATTCAAGAAGGACGCGGCGTTCGATGCGCTTATCCACGAACGTTTCTCGGAAACCCATCGCGCCGCTGCGCATGGCGAGTTGTACGAATGGCGCGCCACGCCGGAAGGTAGATTGGCAGAGATCATCGTGCTGGATCAGTTCTCGCGCAATCTCTACCGGGATCGACCGGAAGCCTTCGTCTGCGACGGCATGGCGCTGGTGCTGGCGCAGGAAGCGGTCGGTCTTGGCGCGGATCAGGTGTTGCTTCCAGATCACCGTGTATTCATGTACATGCCTTACATGCACAGCGAATCACGTGCCATCCACGTTGTTGCTGAACACCTGTTCCGCCAGCCGGGAGTGGACGCCAATCTGAAATACGAGCTGAGGCACAAGGCCATCATTGACCGCTTCGGCCGCTTCCCCCACCGCAACGCCATTCTGGGCCGCGAATCCTCACCCGAAGAACGTAAGTTTCTCGAGCAAACGGATTCTTCATTCTGATGCGTGTCGCCATTACCCGCGAAGTCAGTCCGAGTATCGCTCATTGCGAACTCACGCACCTGATACGCGCGCCAATAGATTTTGAGTGTGCCCGCGCACAGCACCAGCAATACGAAGATCTGCTGGAAGAGCTCGGATGCAAACATCTTCGGTTACCGGCTGAGTCTGAGTTGCCGGACTCGGTATTCGTGGAAGATACCGCTATCGTGCTGGACGAACTGGCGGTGATCACCCGTCCCGGCGCCGAATCCCGGCGCACCGAAACCAGCTCAGTTGCCGCGGTGTTGAAGCAATACCGCAGGCTGGTTCATATCGAACCGCCCGGCACACTGGACGGCGGCGATGTGCTGCGGATTGGCAAGATTCTTTACGTGGGCTTGTCAAGGCGCAGCAACCGGGAAGGCATCGGACAGTTGCGCAATATCGTCGCCATCTCCGGGTATTCCGTAACGGTTGTTGAATTACATGATTGTCTGCATCTGAAAAGCGCGGTGACCCAGGTCGCCGATGACACGCTACTTATTAACAGGAAATGGGTTGATGCTGACGTGTTTGGTTCCATGCGTCTGATTGAGGTGGCGCCGTCGGAACCATTTGGTGCCAATACCCTGCGCATTGGCAAGACGCTGGTCTATCCCGAAGCATTTCCCGAAACCCGGAAACATCTGGAAGCGCATGGTATCGTTGTCCAGACAGTAGATGCCTCGGAACTCGCCAAGGCCGAAGGCGGCGTGACCTGTTGCAGCCTGATTTTTACGGCGTAATCCGCTGTACATCCATCTTATGGCCACAAGCTGTGCGTCGTGGGCGCCTTTCGCTTTGCTTGAATACCGGTAGCCATGACGGCCGACGGCACTCGCCAACTTCAAGAAACCTTGATCGCACGCGTCAGCAGATAATCCTGCCGCACGTGGTTGTCTTCGAAATACAGGGCAGTGAGTTCTTCAAATTCACGACGCAATGTTGCGAGCTTATCCGGATCAGACGTGCTGAGAGCTTCGACGAGTTTTGCGATCGGACCAATGCTGGCCTCCATGAAAAGACGGTCGTGCTGGATACTGAGCGCCTGAAAACGCATTACATCCCGGTCGAAATTCAGATTTCTGACTGCATTGCCGAGCCGTTCGCGCACGGTGTTTGGATCACCCCATAATGATGGCGGCGAAAATCCGGGAGGCGGAGGCGGCGCATATTTGCCGATGAGTCCGAACATGCGGCCGACCAGGAGTTCCGGCGGCCAGGTGGAGAAAGCGATCGTGCCGCCGGGCTTGAGCACGCGCAGCATCTCGGCCGTAGCAACCTCCGGGCGCGGCGCGAACATGTGGCCGAACTGGCTCAGCAC
>JBOIBC010000063.1:0-6874 GCA_050739295.1 Gammaproteobacteria bacterium | reverse complement strand
ATAAAGAACTGTGGCCATGTAACTCCCCTGTGGCGGCATCACGCTAACCGCAGCCAGCGCCGAAATCAACTAGCAGCGGCCTTGAATGCCCTATACTCGGCTCGACTACGCCCGCTAAAATACGGTCTTTGCAACATAAAGCTCCCACCCGCATGCGCACATCCCGATTTCCACTCTTTACGGTCAAAGAGACCCCCGCCGACGCGGATACCGCAAGTCACCGGCTCATGCTGCGCGCCGGCCTCATCCGCAAGCTGGCGGTGGGCATCTATACCTGGACACCGCTGGGCCTGAGGGTGTTGCGCAAGGTGGAGGCCGTCGTGCGCGAGGAGATGAACCGCACCGGAGCCATTGAACTGTTGATGCCGGCGATCCAGCCAAGGGAGCTGTGGGATGAATCGGGGCGTTGGGACAAATACGGCAACTTGTTGTTGCGTATCCAGGATCGCAAGGAAGCCTGGTACTGCTTCGGCCCGACCCACGAGGAAGTCATCTGCGATCTGGTGCGCAACGAAATCAAGAGCTATAAACAGCTCCCGGTCACTTTCTTCCAGATCCAGAGCAAGTTCCGCGACGAAATACGGCCGCGCTTCGGCGTGATGCGCGCGCGTGAATTCCTGATGAAGGATGCCTATTCCTTCCACCTGGATCAGGCCAGCCTGGATGAAACCTACCGCGCGATGTACGGCGCCTATACCCGCATCTTCACCCGGCTGGGTTTGAAATTCCGCGCGGTGGTCGCCGACAGCGGCGACATCGGCGGCGACTTGAGCCATGAGTTCCAGGTGCTGGCAGAATCCGGCGAGGATGCCATCGTCTTCTCCGACGCATCCGAGTATGCCGCCAACATTGAACTGGCTGAAGCGATAGTACCTCGCGAATCTCGGCCTGCTCCATCCCAAAAGCTGACGCGCGTGGCCACGCCAACGCAGAAGACCATCGTCGAGGTATCCGCACTACTCGGCGTGGAACCCGCGTGTTGCATCAAGACCCTGCTGCTACAAAGCAAGCACGGCCTCGTAGCCTTGTGTCTGCGGGGCGATCACGAATTGAATGAAGTCAAGGCCGGCAAGTTGCCGGAACTGGCAGGCGGCTGGGCGCTGGCGAGTGAAGCAGACGTGTTGGCTACAACCGGCGCACATGCGGGATTCATCGGCCCGGTAAAGTTGCGAGAATCCGTGCCACTGATCGTGGATCGCGCTGCCGCCGTACTCGCAGATTTTGTCTGCGGAGCCAATGCCGACGGTATGCACTACACCGGCGCGAACTGGGAACGCGACGCGCGCCTCGGCCGTATCGTCGATTTACGCAAGGTCGTCGCTGGCGATCCCTCGCCGGACGGCAAGGGTAGACTCAAGATCGCACGCGGCATCGAGGTTGGACATATCTTCCAGAACGGCCGCAAATACACCGACGCGATGAGTGTGAGTGTGCTGGACGCCCGGGGCAAAACGCAAACACCGCTCACCGGTTGTTACGGGATCGGTGTATCCCGCATCGTGGCTGCCGCCATTGAGCAGAACAACGATGATCGCGGCATCATCTGGCCGGAACCGATGGCGCCGTTCCAGATAGCGCTCTTGCCACTCAATATGCACAAGTCGGAAAAACTGCAACAGGAAGCGGAATTGCTTTACAAGGAACTCGCCGACGCCGGTTACGAGGTACTGCTGGACGATAGGCCGCTGCGGCCTGGTCCCATGTTTGCTGATGTTGAACTCATCGGTATCCCCCATCGGCTGGTGCTCTCGGAACGCGGTCTCGATGGCGGCACGCTGGAATACAAGGGCCGTCGCGACGCCGGAAATCAGGATGTGCCGCGTGGGGAATTGCTTGCGTTCCTCAAAAAACACGTCCGGACCTTCTCGCAACCGAGCTGATGCGACACACCCTGCCTTTGCTGTTGCTGTGCTCAAGCCTGCTGGCAAGCGCACCGGTACTGGCCCAGAAATTCATTCCGCCCAGTCCGGATCTGATCGCACTGGTTAAAAAGGCCGCGGCCGACAATACCAGTTTCAAAGACAAATACGACGCCCAGGTCTGGCTCATGACCATGTCGAACCGCCTGAGTCCGACGATTCCTGACCCCGGGAAACGCCTGGTATTGCTGAAATTGATCCATGAGGAAGCCACCCGCGCCGGCGTCTCTCCGGAACTGGTGCTATCCATCATCAACGTGGAAAGCAATTTCGACCGTTTCGCCGTTTCCCATGCTGGCGCCCGCGGACTCATGCAGATCATGCCCTTCTGGCTGAAATTGAGCGGCCAGCCGGATGGCAACCTCTTCCATGAGACCACCAATCTGCGGCTCGGTTGTACCATCCTGAAATACTATCTGGGCAAATCCCACGGCGACATACGCGAGGCACTGCAACGTTACAACGGCGCCACCGTCGGTATTGATTACTCCGACCGGGTGCTGAAAGCGCTCAGCCGGAAATGGAGCTGGGACTGAAGCAACGCGGGGTTTGGAGAATTATTGGATGGCAAAAATCCCCGGCACATCCAGGCATTCCACTTCGCGGGCCACTACCTCGCTTACCCGTGCTGCCGGCGGCCCTTGCCAGAGCCAATCGCAGAATTCTTTTACTGCTTCAGCTTCGCCGCAGGCCAGTACTTCCACGCGCCCGTCCGGTAGATTCCTGGCATAGCCGGTGATATCCAGTTCGAGCGCGCGGCGCGCGGCGGTGGCACGGTATACGACGCCCTGCACGCGGCCCGTGACGAAACAGTGTTTGCAAACGGTCATCGGCAGCTTGGCATAAAAGGAAAGGGCCCCTAAGGGCCCTTCAAGGAATAACCTGAGCAGATTATCCGGCCATTGCCCGTTTGGCTTAGTTCGTGGAAGCAGCCGGGGCAGGTGTAGCAGAAGACGCCGCGGGAGCCGGCATGGCGGAGGAAGCCGCCGGTGCCGAAGCGGGCGCCGCAGGTGCAGAACTTGAGGCAGGCATGGACATGCTGGAACCGCTTGAAGACGGTGCCATGCCTGAAGCCGGCGCGGCCAAGTCACCACTCAACCAGCGCTGGTCGCGATGGTCGGCCTTGTGATTTTTCCAGGCACCACGATGCTGCGCATACCAAGTGGCGGAATCCACGTCGGTCTTCAACGGATTGGTTACCACGTTGAGATCCTGCTTCGGGAAAATCAGATCGGCGTGCTTGATGGAATCCGAATTGGCCTTGAAAATCAGCGGCCATTCCAGGGGGTTGCCATACACATCCGATTTGCCGGAAATGCGCCACAGGCTGTCGCCCTTCACCACGGTGTAAGTGGATTTGGCGGCCTGCAATTCAGCTACCAGTGCGCTCAACACATCATAAGCGGGTTTGCCCTGATTATTGTTGATGTCCTGTTGACCTTGATTCAAGCGGTTCTGCTGATCGGCATTCAGGTTGGTGTATCCCTGCGCCTGGGTAAGCAGATCCTTGGCATGGCCCATGTAGCAGTCGTTAATCGCGGTTTCCGCGTCCTGCTTGGCCTGGGCTGCAAGCTGCTGGGCCTTGGCGTTGTCGCCAGCCTGACCAGCCGCGGTCGCCTGCGCGAGCAATGCCGAAGCATCTCCCGTATCGGTGCATGGCGCCTGTGCGCCGTTGATCACCGCCTGGGCATCGGCGATGGCTTGTGTGGTGGCCGCATTAGGACCCGTAGGCGCGGCAGCAGCAACCGGTTGAACTTTATGGGTAGCACAACCGACGGCGATGCCAGCGGTGAGCACCACTATGGCGAGGTGCTTGGTGTAATTCTTCATCATGGTATTGGTCTCCAACCCTTGTGTTGTTTTGACAATGTAAAAACCCTGAAACCGTTATGACGGACCTGGAAATCGGGTGTTAAAGGGTAACGCCCCGCCAGCTTCGGGTCAAGCGAGCTATCAGCCTTAACATAAGGAAAAGACGGGAAATTCAGGGGGGAGTGGAGCCCGGAGAACCCTGTCGCTGGCTGATTCGCAAGGCTTTCACGGCTTCATCACGCGCACGCAAGGCATCCTGTCGCGAGGTGCTGTAATTGCCTTCGTCCAAGGCTGCCTGGGCGGCCTTCAGGAGCCGCCGGGCCTCGGACATTTGTTTGGGCGCATTCTGGTCTGCGCCTGCCTGCTGGGCCGCCGCCACTGCCTGTCGGGCATTGCTGATTTCCTGCACTGGTGCGCTTGCGCAGGCCGCGAGTACGAGCGCGGTAATCAACACCGCGAGCCGCGTGAACATGAATAACTTTTTATCCACTTGGTGTAAAGACAGGCTGTAACCAGAAAATTCGCAGCACGCTATCAACGGACCGCGAAGCCGTCAAGCACCCGTGCCTGGGTTATAGTGAAGCGAGCCCAGTTCACCCCCGCCCGAGCCATACGTATGGAAAAAGTCACAATCTGGCATAACCCGCGCTGCTCGAAATCACGGGAAACCCTGGCACTGTTGCAATCGCGCTACAAGGATATACAGATCATCGAATACCTCAAGACACCGCCGCAGCCGGAGGAAATTGAACGGGCACTCACATTATTGCGCTTGCAGCCTCGCGAACTCATGCGCAGCAGCGAAGCTGCTTACAGCAAGCATCATCTGAATAATCCAAAACTCACACGCATGCAACTTATTGAAGCGATGCACGCCGACCCGATCCTGATCCAGCGCCCCGTGGTGTTCGCCAGCGGACGAGCGCGCATCGGTCGTCCGCCGGAAACCGTACTGGAGATTCTCTAGAAATGGATATTCTGGTCTTGTATTACAGCCGCTACGGTGCCACCGCGGAAATGGCGCGGCAGGTATGCCGCGGCGTGGAAAGTGTGAGCGGTGTGCGTGCGCGTTTGCGCACGGTGCCGGCGGTATCCGCGGTTTCAGAGGCCGTGGAAGACAGCATTCCGGAATCCGGCCCGCCGTATGCCACTCATGACGATCTCAAGGAATGCGCGGGACTGGTCCTCGGCAGTCCCACGCGCTTTGGCAACATGGCCGCGCCGCTCAAATATTTTTTCGACGGCACCGGCGTGCTGTGGCTGTCGGGCGTGCTGGCCGGCAAACCGGCCGGCGTATTCACCTCCACCAGCAGTTTGCACGGCGGCCAGGAAACCACGCTTGTGTCCATGATGCTGCCGTTGCTGCACCACGGCATGCTAATCGTCGGCGTGCCCTACACCGAGCACGAATTGATGGAAACCACGACGGGCGGTACACCTTACGGTCCCAGCCATCTCGCCGGCATCAACAGCGACCGCCCGCTCAACGATGCCGAAAAAACACTTTGCCGGACACTGGGCGCGCGCGTGGCGGACGTAGCGCGCCGCTTGAATTCAAGATGAAGCTGCGTTTCAGCGGTCGCAGTCTTACACTGACCGCGCTCGTCTTGCTGGGACTCTGGCTGCTCCTGTGGCTCGGCTACTTCACGCACACGCGCATGCAGGAGCGCGTTGTCTGGCTGATACTTGCCTTGACACCTCTGATGATCGTGAGCTATTTCGTATTACGCAATCTCAAAGGTGGTTTCGTGTGGTGCGGATTCATCTCGCTGGGCTATTTGGCCCAGGGCATCACGGTCGCGCTCACCAGCAAAACCGACGCCGGTTTTGGCACTGTGGAGGTTTTCCTCAATCTGCTGCTGTTCACGGCCGCAAGTGCGGTATTGCGTGTACGCCGTCAACCAAGCTAACAGGTAGCTAGCGTTTATCGAGAAATTGTTTTACAAACGGCAAAGTCAGACGGTGCTGCGCCACAAGTGAAGCAGCATCCAGGGTGTCGAGCGTACTGCACAAGGTATGCATGTCGCGCTGCTGACGCTTGAGCAGGAATTTGGCTGTTTCATCGGGTAGTTCAAAACCACGCCGGAAAGCGCGTTGCTGCAACGCCACGATTTTTTCCTCGTCCGAGAGCGGTTCCAACTGGAATACCGGACCCCAGGCGAGACGTGACGCCAGATCCGGCAGCAGGCGTTTAATGGCATTCGGGGCGGTACGAGCCGTCGCCACGAAACTGCCGCCCTTTGCAGCCACGGCATCAAACAGCACGAACAAGGCACGCTGCCAGGGTTCGATACCGGCGATGCGCTGGATATCGTCCACGCACACCAAGTCATAACTGTCCAGGTTGTCCGTGACTTCCGGGTCCAGCAATACCGCCTGATTCATGGGCAGATAGATGGCGCGACGGCCGTTGATGGTGGCCAACCGGCAAGAGGCCTGCAGCAGATGCGACTTGCCACGTCCGTCACCACCCCACAAGAACAGCGCGCGTTCGCCGCCCTGCCGCGCCAATGCCGCCAAGGCTTCCACGGCGGCCTGATTCGCAGCCGCATGGAAATTCTCGAACGTGGCGCCCTCATCCAGCGTAATAGGCAACGGCAACTGGCTGCTCGCGCCGGCGACCGTCATGGCGCGTCGCCGCCACCCTGATAAAGCTGACTCTCGACATACCGTTCGCGCGCATACCGCACCAGTACGGTGCAGGCGGCGGCCACCGGCAACGCCAGCAGAATACCGGCAAACCCGAACAATACACCGCCTACGAGAATTGCGAAAATCACCAGCGCTGGATGCAGGCCGATGCGCTCGCCAACGAGCCGCGGCGTGAGCACCAGATCCGACAGCAACTGGCCGATGATGAATACGATCACCACCCACAACAGCATCCAGCCGCCTCCCTGCAACAAGGCCGTGAGCAACGCCAGCGCGATACCGGTGATGATGCCGAGATAGGGCACAAAACTCAGAATTCCGGCAACCACACCAATGGCAATGGCATTGTCCAGCCCAATCAGATACAGAACGATGCTGTAAAAAATCGCTAGGCAGGCCATCACCAGCAACTGGCCGCGCAGGAAAGCACCCAGCACGCTGTCACATTCTCGCGCCAGCCGCGCGACGGTGGGTGCCGCGGAACGCGGCAC
>JBOIBC010000062.1:0-6899 GCA_050739295.1 Gammaproteobacteria bacterium | reverse complement strand
GCTCAAGGATGCGCCGCTCCTGATTCTGGATGAAGCTACTTCGGCGCTGGACAGCGAATCCGAACGCCATATCCAGATGGCGCTCGAACGCCTCATGCACTCACGCACCACGCTGGTGATCGCGCACCGGCTGTCAACCGTGGAGCGTGCTGACAAGATCATCGTTCTGGATCAAGGCTGTGTGATTGAAAGCGGCAAACATGCCGAGCTGCTGTCGCGCAATGGTCATTATGCACGGCTGTACCATATGCAATTTCGTGAAACAGCCGTCGCCTGATCGCTAATACACCGCATGGCGCACCGAATTTTCCATGATTGGTTGCTGCGGCGGTGGTATGGCAGCCGGCCAATTTGGTTTTTCATTCCACTGGCAGGTGCGTTTGCGGCACTCACGGCCCTGCGGCGCTGGGCGTATCGCTTGGGAGTTTTCAAGACTGTGACGTTGCCAGTGCCGGTAATCGTCGTCGGCAACATTACCGTGGGCGGCACCGGCAAAACTCCATTCGTTATCTGGTTAGCACGGACTCTAAAGGCGCAAGGCTACCGCCCGGGGATCATTACTCGTGGTTACGGTGGCAAATCGGAACACTGGCCTTTGCCGGTAACTGCGGCAACTGATCCGGTGCTGGCTGGCGATGAAGCACTGCTGCTCGCACGACACACGAAACTTCCGGTGATGGCGGGGCCTGATCGTATCAAGGCTGCCCAACAGTTGCAGAATGAATTTCAAGTAAACGCAATCATTAGTGATGATGGGCTGCAACATTATCGCCTGGGCCGTACGATTGAGATCATCATGCTGGATGGCAGTCGTGGCCTCGGAAACGGCTGGCTGCTGCCCGCGGGACCGCTGCGCGAACCCAGGCGCAGGCTGAAAAAGGCGAACCTTGTCATCTGCAAATCAAACATACCCGACATGCCGATTCCCGGTATGCTTGTGATGGACATGGTGCTGGATAATGCAATCAGCCTTGCGGATGGCGCATCCAGGCCATTGATGGAATTTGCCGGACAAAATGTGCATGCGATAGCAGGTATCGGTCATCCTGAACAATTCTTTGCCGCCCTTGAAGGGCGCGGACTGCGTGTTGACCGCCGGCCCTTGCCAGATCACGTCAAGCCACACAAACAAGATCTATTGTTTGAAGGCTCAGCACCGGTACTGATGACCGAGAAGGATGCGGTAAAATGCAGTCGTTTCAAGTTACCGAATCACTGGTATGTGCCAGCTACAGCTCGATTTTCCGATGCTGACACTGTACGCATACTGTCTTGCCTGCATGAGCATCTGTCAACTGTCGCAAAGCCGATTACCGTGATTAAGGAGGAGAGGAGTGGACGCTAAACTGCTGGAAATCCTGGTATGTCCGCTGTGCAAAGGCCCTTTGCTCTATCGCAAGGCTGAAAATGAGTTGATCTGCAAGGCAGACAAGCTCGCCTATCCGGTCCGTGACGGCATCCCGGTCATGCTGGAAGAGGAAGCGCGTGAACTGAAATCTGACGAGAAGCTCTGAATGCGTTTCGCGGTTTTCATACCGGCGCGCATGGCATCCCTGCGCCTGCCCGGCAAGCCCTTGGCCGATTTACTCGGCAAGCCACTGATCCTGCATGTCTGTGAGCGGGCGCGGGAAAGCGGTGCGGCACTCGTGCTGGTGGCGACCGACGATCAACGCATCCATGATGTCTGCGCGGCCGCGGGCTTTCGTGCGGAAATGACTGATGCCAATCATGTCTCCGGGACGGATCGTATCGCCGAAGTGAGCCGCCGTCTCGACTGGGATGAGAGCGACATCGTCGTGAACTTGCAGGGTGACGAGCCGCTCATGCCAGGTGCTGTTATCCGTCAAGTGGCGGAGTTGCTGGAGGGCCGCGCGGATGCGCAGATGGCAACCTTGTGCACGCCCATCCATGACCTGGAAGAATTTCTCAATCCTAACGTGGTCAAGTTGGTGCCCGATCAGGCCGGGAATGCACTGTATTTCAGCCGCGCGCCCATACCCTGGAACCGTGAAGGCGCGTCAACGGGATTAATTTCACAACAGCGTTGGCAGGGCGCCTTGCGTCATATCGGTCTGTACGCCTATCGCATTGGTGCATTGCGGCAATTGGCATCAGCAGCGCCCTGTGAATTGGAGCAACTGGAAAAACTCGAACAACTGCGCGCCCTGTGGCTGGGCCTCAAGATCGCCGTGGACGTAGCGCGCGAAGTTCCCGGGCCGAGCGTGGATACGCCCGAAGATATCAAGCGCGCTGGACAATTATTGCCGAATGCTTGATGGCTAGTGAGGCGCGTTCCTGTGATTTACACTAGGCTAGGCTTTCATTGACAGGGGATAGGCTAGATATGCCCTCTACGGATACCCAACCGGGCCTGTTAGAGCGCCTGAAGCAGCATCACGTCTACCGGGTGGCGGTGGGTTATGGCACCGTCATCGCTATCGGCATCCAGGTAGTGGCGCGGGCCTTCCCATACCTTGGTTGGGCCGCGGCGGTGCCGGTGGTCGTCATCATTCTGATCGCGGGCTTTCCGGTGGCGATCGTGCTCACCTGGTTGCTGGTGAAGCCCACCGATCCCGCGCAGCAAACCGTGTGGCAAAAGCGGCACTGGAAGCTCGGTGCGATCGTGATACCGGTGGTAATCGCGGCCGTGGTCAT
Organism: Gammaproteobacteria bacterium; assembly: GCA_050739295.1. GTDB lineage: Bacteria > Pseudomonadota > Gammaproteobacteria > Natronospirales > REEB76 > REEB76. Next base: position 4,244 of record JBOIBC010000062.1, on the reverse strand, counting down.
CTCGGGAATCTACGCCTTCAAGTTCAATGAGCGGCACGAAGCCCGGATCGTCGCAGAGCAGGTCGCCCAGCAGGTCGCGGCCCAAGCCAAAACGGTCACGCCCGCCGCTGCTTCCGCCATACCCGCAAAATCCATCGCTGTGCTGCCATTCGACAACCTCAACGTTGACAAGAAGAACGCCTACTTCGTCGCTGGCATACAGGATCTGATCCTGGCCAAGCTAGCCGACATCGGCGACCTCAAAGTCATCTCACGCACTTCGACTGAACACTACGGCAGCCACCCTGAGAACCTGACCATTGTCGGGCAACAGTTAGGCGTGGCGACGCTGCTCGAGGGCAGCGTGCAGAAGGCTGGCAACCAGGTGCTGATCACTGTGCAGCTGATTGATGCCGAGACTGATGCGCACATCTGGGCGCAGAGCTATCAGCGCACGCTCGAGAACGTGTTCGGCGTTGAAGGCGAGGTCGCAGAGCAGATCGCCACGGCACTCAATGCCAAGCTCTCGGCCGCGGAAACCCAGCGCCTCGCCACCGCGCTCAGCTCCGATCCGGCCGCCAACGATCTGTTCCTGCGCGCCGAGTATTTTTCGAACCAGGGCAACATCAACTACGCCACGGCAGCGTGGAAGCAAGCGATCGCCTTGTACCGCCAGACGATCGCCAAAGTCCCGGACTTCGCCTTGGCGCGGGCGCGTTTGTCCTATAACGAGAGTGAGCTCGCCTGGTTTGGGGGCGGCGGCGAGAACGTCCAGCAACTCCGGGCCGATGCGCGCAGCCAGGCCGAGCAGGCGCTGGCGTTGGCACCGGACCTGGCCGAAGCACATCTTGCCATTGGCTACAGCGACTACTGGGGCCGGGGCGATTACACCGGCGCGCTCACCGCTTTCACCGCCGCGCTCAAGGCCCGTCCCAACGACGCCGATGCGCTCGCCGCGACGGGCTTTGTGCTGCGCCGCCAGGGCCGCTTCGAGGCTGCTATCCTCGCGCTGCAACAGGCGCTCGCACACGATCCGCGCAACAGCGCACTGGCCTTCGAGCTGGCCGCAACCACCATGATGGTCAGTCGCTACGCCGAGGCTGAGGTCGAGTTCCAGCACGCGCTGGCCCTCGATCCGACAAACGCCCGAGCCAGGCTCCAATACTCCAACACCATCCTGTTCGCCAGTGGCGATATTGCACGCGCCTTGGCCGCGGCACAGGGTGACGCTCCACAGTTGCAAGTGCAGCGGGTGACCTTGCTGACATACCAGCGCAAGTATCAAGAGGCGCTCGCCCTGCTCGCAGTCATCCCCGACACGCCCGACAACTTTTCTGCCAGCGCTGGTTCCAAGGCGCTGCAGCAGGCCGATTTGTACCGGCTGGCGGGCGATATGGCGCGCGCCAAACCGCTGTTCGAGAAGGCGTTGCCGCTCGCCCGCGCCCAAGTCAAGGCCCAAACCGGCAGCGACATCATTGAAAGCCAAGTCTGGATCAATGTCGCCGACGCTGAGCTGGGCCTCGGTCACACGTCCGCGGGTCTGGCCGCAATCGCCAAGTCGCAGGCGCTTATGAGCAAATCCGGTGATCACTTGTACGGCCCTGGGGTGATGACATCAAACGCGAACCTTTACGCCGAAGCTGGCCGTCCCGACCGCGCGGTACCGCTGATCGCCATGGCACTCGCTAGTCCAGGCAACGGCCTCAACTACTCGCCCGTGCTACTGTGGCTAGATCCGGCCTGGGATCCGATCCGCAAAGACCCGCGCTTCCAGACGCTGCTCAAGAAATACGCGAGTGACAAGCCGCAGACCCAAACTGGTGGATGAGTCTGTAAATCCCGCGCTTCGACTGCAACACCACCACTTCTTACGATTGACCCGCCTGGATGCCGTGGTGGCTTAGAGTTTCGATATGTAGGCTGTATTGGGCACCGCGCTTTATCCGAATCGCCCGACGCACCGCGAATTCCATTTTTAGATGATTACGACCGGTTCGGATCGAAAGGGATCACTTGAGTGCAAACTGTAGATTACTCAATCTTGTTCTGCTGCATGGGCAATATCTGCCGTTCACCTACGGCGGAAGGTGTATTTCGTAAGCTGCATCAGGAATATGCCCCGCAGCTGAAATTGAATATCGATTCTGCCGGTACCCATAGCTATCATGTGGGCCAACCACCGGATGAGCGCGCCGCTATGGCGGCACGTGAATGCGGTATCGACATCAGCACACAGCGTGGCCGGGTAGTGATGCTCGATGACTTTATCCGCTTTGATTACATCCTGGCCATGGATAATGCCAATCTCAGCCGGCTGCAACGTTTGCGTCCAACTGACGGCAGAGCCGAGCTGCATCTGTTGCTGGAGTTTGCGAAGGATTGTGAAATCAAGGAAGTGCCGGATCCTTATTACGGTGGAGCCACCGGCTTCGATCAGGTGCTGGATCTGACGCAGCAAGGCGCGTTGGGCTTGCTCAAACACCTTTGCCTGAGACAGGGTATCAATCTGCAATCTTTGGAATCTCCACGCGAAAAAAAACCTGCCCATTCATGAAACGGGCAGGTGTTGTTGCGCTGTCAGCGTCTAGTCTGAATGTGACTCGGTATCCACTGTCTGCGGTTTATGCTCGCTGCTTTTTACCGTTGTTGGAGCATCACCCTGTTCACGCGCCCGATACAGTGGGATGGTTGGGTCCGGACGCGCTGTTTCAACACGCGGTGTCTCCACGCGAGGGCTTTCCTGCCGTTGTGGCTCGACACGTGGAGTCTCGGCGCGAGATGGCTCAGACTCCGTATTCGGGATCTGTTCACGTTGTGATTCAACATGCCGCGTCTCCCCCGGCTGCTGTGACTGGTGTTCCTGCATGGGCCGGGTCTCGATCTGCTGCAGCACAGGGGCCGGTGGTGGTGTGCCCACGAAATTAGGGATTGTGTCAGAGTGATTTTCCTGATGGTTTTCCACCTGTGCCGGTTTATTGCCGGCGTCCTTTTTGCCCTCATAACGGCGACGGCGGCGTCCACCGCGGCGGCCACGGCGTGTGCTACGCGGACGATTGCCGTGACTGTTGTCATGATCGGCTGGCCGGTTTTCTGAAGAGGATTGCGGTGGATTGACATTCGCCGGTATGTTGGCCGTACTTGTCTGCACAGGCGCGCTGACCGGTTGAGTGCGTTCCTGTTCCTGCGCAGGCGCTACACGGGCCGGCTGCTGTGGTTCCTGCGGACGCGGTTGAGGCCGGGTTTGTGGACGATCCTGGAGATAAGGCTGGGTGCGCTCATGAGAGCGTGGCTGATTGCGTTCCTGGGAGCGCGACTGATTGTTCCCGCGCTCAGGACGGCGTGCGCCCTGCCGGTCACGATTACGATCGCGGTTGCGGTCGTGATTCTGCCAGCGATGTTCTTCACGTTTTACCGGATGTGAGTGCGGCGGCCGTTGAGCCGGGGCGGTTTTTTCGCCACTGCCGAACAAAGAGCGCCACAAGCGTATCAAGATACCCGGCTTGCGTGACGCATCCACGCGTGACACCGGCGCAGGCGTGGCCGGCGCGATGCCTTTCACCGCCGGTTCCGGCGCTGCTTCGCGCTTGACCACCATTCCCGGCAATGGCGCGGGAGCAGGCTCGGTCACAAGCTTGTAACTGGTGTTGACTGCGCCCGGCTGCTGCAATTCATCATCACGCAGTCGCTGAATATCGTAGCGCGGCGAATCCATGTGCGGATTGGGCACCAGCACCACGCTCACACCGCAGCGCTTTTCCACTTCGGAGATGATGGAACGTTTTTCGTTGAGCAGGAACGTGGCGATTGCCACGGGCAGTTGTGCCACCACCCGGGAAGTCCGATCCTTCAGGGCTTCTTCCTCGATGAGGCGCAGCACCGAGAGCGACAGGGACTCAACGCCACGAATGTGGCCTTCGCCGTTGCAACGCGGACATACGACCTGCGTTGATTCGCCCAGTGATGGCCGCAGGCGCTGACGCGACATTTCCAGCAGGCCGAAGCGCGAAAGCTTGCCCACCTGCACGCGCGCGCGGTCCATCTTGAGTGCATCGCGTAAACGGTCTTCGACTTCACGCTGGTGCTTGGGCGGGCCCATGTCTATGAAGTCAATGACGATCAGTCCGCCAAGATCGCGCAAGCGTAACTGGCGCGCCACCTCGTCGGCGGCTTCCAGATTGGTGCGCAGGGCGGTTTCCTCGATATCACCGCCCTTGGTGGCGCGCGAGGAGTTCACGTCAATGGATACCAAGGCCTCGGTGTGGTCT
>JBOIBC010000061.1:0-6914 GCA_050739295.1 Gammaproteobacteria bacterium | reverse complement strand
TCCCTGCACCGATCGCGCGGACGGGGCAATCCATTGCCCCGTCCCTTCACCGAAGGGCTTTCCCCTGCGGGCGCTGCGGTGCTCGGCAGAATCCACGGGTATGAAGAAACGCACGCGCTCTTGTTCTTTCTCCCGTACCCCCTTGGACGCCGCTGAGCACTGGACCGAGCAAGGCATAGCCCGCAGGGGCGCGGGCAGGGAGCCCGCGCTCCGGCCGTGAGGCGAGGGACCGTCTCTCGGCCGGACTCCGCAGCGAGGGGTGAGGCGGAGGAACGTGAAGCACTGCTTCACGCCGCCGAACGCCGGGCTGTTAAAGCCTGGGCGGCAGCATGCGCAAGGAAGCCCTTGGCCGGTGTCCGGGGGCGCATTTCTTTTCGTCCATTTTCTTTGTGCGTCCAAAGAAAATGGACTCGTTGTACGGGGGCGAAACCCCGCTATCTTGAACAGTCTGCGGCCAGAGGCTGCCACTACAGGCTACAATTTCTGTAAATCCATGTTCCAACTCCATCCCCAACTCGAAAAAGACACCATTGCACTCGGCCGCTTCAAGCTCTGCCGTCTGCTGCTCATGAACGACAGCCAGTATCCCTGGTTCATTCTGGTGCCGGAGCGGGATAACATCCGCGAGATCCACGAGCTGGATGATACGGATCGTCTACGACTGTGGGACGAATCGGTACAACTGTCGCGTGTACTCACCGCCTGTTTCAAACCCGACAAACTCAATATCGCCGCGCTCGGCAATCAGGTGCCGCAGCTGCACATTCATCATATTGTCCGCTACCATCATGATCCGGCGTGGCCTGCACCGGTGTGGGGCAAATTGCCAGCAAAATTTTATTACAGTGCCGAGACCGCGAAACTCAAAATCCTGCTGACAAATGCCTTGGGTGAGACACTCAAACCCATCTGACCCTTTCCGTCCGCTGTGGGATAATGCGCCCGCATTTCCATTACACCGGCAATGTATGCCCAAACTTGGCAAACTCCCTTTCGTATTCTCGGACCCTGATCTGGACCGGCTGGCGCCGCAGCGTCAGAACGAAACCTGGCTCGACACACAACTTGCGTCACAGTCTGCATGCTTCGTACCGATAGTGGGCGAGGAAAATGTTCTGCTTGCGGACGGCACGACGCCGCTGTTATTCGATGCAAAAACTGTGGAGCCCCAGATTGCCCAGGCTCAGTGCACGGTGCTGTTGGGAAACTACCGGGGCCGGACGTGTTTTGCTTTGGGCCTACCGGCCGATGTCACGCAGCCTGTGAACGATGTCATCCTCACGAATCTGCGGCCGCAATTCAGCGTGCTGAAGCACGATACGCTGGCGCTCCTGGGTTATGCCCGCGCCATGGTGCATTGGTATCTGCGCAATCGCTATTGCGGGAAATGCGGCGGCGCCACACAAAGCCTTCGTGCCGGCCATGAATTGCACTGCACCCGCTGCGGCAACATCCTCTATCCACGTGTGAACCCGGCAATGATCGTCCTGGTGACCCACGGAGATCGCTGCCTGCTGGGCCGGCAGTCGCCCGGCAAGCGCTTTTCCACGCTCGCCGGATTCGTAGAGCCCGGCGAAAGCCTGGAAGCAACGGTACGCCGCGAAGTCCGGGAAGAAACCAATATCTGCGTGACTTCCATGCAGTACCGGGCATCGCAACCCTGGCCGTATCCTGCCTCGCTGATGCTCGGTTTTCACGCCGTCGCGGAAAACACGGATATTCATTGCAACGACGGCGAACTGCTCGAGGCACGCTGGTTCTCGCGTGCCGACATCATTGAAGGTCTACGCAGCAACAGCCTGACACTGTCCACACCCCAGTCCATTTCCTACTGGCTGTTGCGTGACTGGTTCGAAGAAACCAGCGAATTTGTACTGGCGGACTTCAACACTGCTGATGGCAGCACCCATCCATGAATGCACCCGGCGTGGTAGTGAAACGTGGGGATATTCCGGCTCTTATCGCACTGGTAGCTCTGGCTTTTCTATGGGGCTACAACTGGGTGGCGATGAAAGTCGGTCTGGCCTACGCCGCACCTTTTGATTTTATCGCGCTGCGCACCATGCTGGGCGGCATCTGTCTGCTGCTGGTGCTGGTAGTGCTGCGACGTCCGCTGAAGCCCCACAATCTGCGTGGCGTACTCTGGCTTGGTTTTTTCCAGACCACCTTGTTCACCACGCTCGCGTTCTGGTCGCTGGTGCACGGCGGCGCCGGCAAGGCCGCGGTGTTGACGTATACCATGCCGTTCTGGGTCATCCTGCTGGCCATACCCTTCCTCGGTGAACGCATCCGCAAACTGCAATGGCTAGCGGTGTTAGTGGCGCTTGCCGGCATGCTGTGCATTTTCGAACCCTGGCACCGGAGCACAGGCCTGGTGAGCAGTATCATCGCGGTGTTGGCCGGCGTCACTTGGGCCGCGAGTGTCATCGTCGCCAAAAAGATCCCGGTGAAATCCATGTGGGAACTGCTGTCACTCACCGGCTGGCAAATGTTGTTTGGCGGCATCCCCATCGTGCTTATCGCCTGGTGGCTGCCGTCGCATCCCATCCAATGGACTGGAACCTTCATCTGGTCGCTGTTCTACAACGTGATCCCCGCCAACGCGCTGGCGTGGTTGTTGTGGCTGTACGTATTGCAAAAGCTATCCGCCAGCGTCAGCGGACTGTGCTCCCTCGCGGTGCCGGTGGTGGGCGTGCTGGTCGCGTGGCTGCAACTCGGCGAGCGGCCGGACGGCCCGGAAGCCGCGGGCATGGCACTCATCATCACGGCACTGGCACTGCTTTCCTTTGCTGCTTTTTCTCGGAAGAATGCCGGATCTGAGAACATATAAATTAAAGGGCACCTCTAAAAATCAGAGATTTTGGTTTCTGGGTAGGCAGAAATGACCGAGGGCCTGACGATTCGTCAGGCGGGCATGCACGGATGCATGCCCCGGGGTTCCAGCCGCACAGGAAGTGCGGCGCAGAACCGGAGTGTACACACTAGTACATGAGACTTCCGAGATTATTTCTAACACCGCCAGAAAACAAAAGATCAATTTTTATATGAACAAAATCGTATCCAACACACAGCACCCGGCCATCGAGGCCGGCGCCGCACCGCCAATGGTGGTCAGTACTCCAGTGGTGGCGGGATCGCTCGGACCCACACGCTACAGCGTAATTGGCGCGGTCAGTTTCGTGCACGTCCTCAACGACATGATGCAGTCGGTGATCGTGGCGATCTATCCGCTGCTCAAGGGCAGCTTCGATCTCAGCTTCTTCCAGATCGGCGCGATCACCTTGACCTTCCAGTTGACAGCGTCGTTGCTGCAGCCGGTAGTCGGGATGGTCACCGACAAAAAACCACTGCCGTATTCACTCCCGATTGGCATGTGCTTTACGTTGGCTGGGTTGCTGTTGTTGTCCGTGGCGCCGACGTATCCGATCCTGTTGCTGGCGGTCGCGCTGATCGGCTGCGGTTCATCGGTATTCCACCCGGAATCCTCGCGCGTCGCACGCATGGCCTCGGGCGGAAAATACGGGCTCGCGCAGTCGGTGTTCCAGATCGGCGGTAACCTGGGTCAGGCGTTGGGGCCACTACTAGCCGCCGGGATTGTGCTGAAGTTCGGGCGCTCACATGTCGGCTGGTTCGGGTTGGCGGCGTTGCTTGGGATCGTCGTGCTCTCGCAAGTCAGTCGTTGGTACAGCCACCACATCAACGAGCGTGTCAGGAAGCGTCTGCCCACCGACAAGCCGCTGTTTCCGGCAGCGGTCGTGCGCCGTACCATCGGCGTGCTGTTGGCGCTGATGTTCTCGAAGTTCTTTTATCTTGCCAGCATCAGCAGTTACTACGAGTTCTACCTCATCAAGCACTTCGGCGTGTCGCCGCATAACGCGGCCTACCTGTTGGGCGTGTTCCTGTTCGCAATCGCGGCCGGCACCCTGATCGGTGGCCCACTCGGCGACCGCATCGGCCGCAAGCGGGTGATCTGGTTTTCGATCCTCGGCTGCGCACCGTTCACTCTGCTGCTGCCGCACGTGGATCTGGCGTGGACCGTCGGGCTCAGCGTGGTGATCGGCATGGTGTTGGCGTCTGCCTTCCCGGCGATCAGCGTGTACGCGCAGGACATGCTCACACACCGGATCGGCATGGTGTCAGGCCTGTTCTACGGCTTCAGCTTCGGTCTTGGTGGCATCGGCGCCGCGGTGCTGGGGGTGCTGGCGGATCAATTCGGTATCGTGTTTGTGTACCAGGTGTGCGCGTTCCTGCCGCTATTGGGATTGTTGGCGATGTTCCTGCCTGATGTGCGTCCGCCCGGACATGAGCCGCTGCCTGTTGGACGACGCGCCTGACACCTGTCAGTCCAGATACTTGGTGCCGTTGTGATACGCGAACCCAAGCATATGGCGCTCCGGCAAGGCGCTCCATATCGGGTCTCAGTTGCCCAGGCACAGCGCCCTGAATCTGGTCGTCGGAACCGTTGGAAAACCCTGGGGTTAGTGCTAGTCTTTTGATCACGATCCCGACCGAAAATAATCACACTGTACAGGGACGTACATCACCGGCGAGGTGGGACCGATGAAGCGGTCTCCGTTTTTCAGTTCGATTCGAACATCGCCGTATGGGCGCTCCGTGCTCGTGGCACTCGCATGTCTACTGCTCGCCGCCTGCGGAGGTGGAGGGAGTAGCGGGTCCAGTCAGAACAGCAATCCCAATGTGACCATGTCCGTATCACCGCAGACCGTATCGGTTTCGGCAAGCACAACGCAGCCAGCGCCAACCTCCAGTTTCCAAGTGAATGTCGCGGGTCTGACCTCTAGTCAGGAAGTCTACGTGGGCGCCCAATTCACTGGTCAGGGCATCAACCAAGTAATCAACAACGGAGGGACATTGCCGGCGACGATTGGGATCCAGTTCAACTCACCATCTTCGCTGGGGCCGGGGACCTACGACGGTACTGTGCAGGTCGAGGTGTGCTTTGATCAGGCATGCACACAACCACTGATAAACAGCCCGCAGACGGTACAAGTCAAATACACCGTGACGAAGTCAACGTTCGCGATTACCGGACTGAGCCCCACCTCAGCATATGCGGGCGCGCAATCCTTTACGCTGTCCGTGAACGGTTCCACTTTCACACCACAGTCTACGGTACTCTGGAACGGCACCTCGCAGCCGACAACTTTCGTTAACAGCTCGCAGCTGACGGCACAAATATCGGTGGCCGATATCGCAACGACTGGCAATGCGGTAGTGTCTGTCAGTGACCCAGTGAACGGCACCTCCAATACCGAGACCTTCACCATCAACCCCTCGCCAATCACGATCACTTCCCTATCGCCCGCGAGCATCAACGCCGGTGAACCAGCATTCACACTGACTGTGACGGGCACGAGCTTCACCTCCCAGTCCAGCGTGCTCTGGAACGGCACTCCCCAGACGACGAATTTCATAAGCGCCACACAATTGACGGCTCAGATACCGGCGGCCGATATCTCCACCCCGGGTACTGCGGCCGTCTCGGTGAACGATCCAACTTTTGGCACTTCAAACACACAGAACTGCACCATCAATAAGCCGCCCCTTGCGCTCAATTCTGTTTCACCTGCGACTGTAACGGTAGACGGTCCGTCCTTCACGCTGACAGCCCTTGGAACCTCATTTACCGGCACCTCAAGCATTGAGTGGAACGGCGTTGCGCTTGTAACCACCCTGGTGTCTCCGACTGAACTCCTTGCACAAGTGCCGGCCAGCGACATCAGCGCGACCGGTACGGCTTCGGTGATGGTCTCTGATCCGAACTCACCCCCGGGTACAACGAGCACCCAGACGGTCACCATCTCAGCGCCATCCATTGATGCGACGGCGTTTCAGATCAACCCAGCGCACACCGGCGCGGTTACGTTTTCGTCGGTGAGCTTCCCTGGCACTGCCAAGTGGAGCGTGGACGTGGGCGGCACACCTTCCTACGCGATTATCGTGGATGGCAAAGTGATTTTGACTGTAACCCTTTCCGGTTCCAGTTCCGAGGTTCTGGCACTGGATCAGGCGACGGGCAGCACGGTGTGGGGACCGATCATCATCAGCGGTAATGCGAATGCCACCTACGACAACGGACGCGTGTTCGTGCTGGGTTCAATCATTGGCAGCCCACCCACCTTGGAGGCCTTTGATGTGAACACAGGTGTGGTTGACTGGAGCACCGTGCTTACACCGCAATATTGGTTCTCCGGAGCACCGACGGCGGCTAACGGTATGGTGTATGTAGGTGGCTCGGGCAGCGGAGGCACATTATATGCTGTAGATCAAGCCACCGGCACGTTGGTGTGGACACAAGGCGTGGAGAATGGCCAAAACAGTACACCGGCGGTGACGGCGGACGGTGTGTATGTAACGTATCCATGTCAGACCTACGACATCCGTCCCGCAACCGGCGAACTGATCTGGAACAATGACGTCGGATGCGAGGGCGGCGGAGGCAATACGCCAGTGGTCGCCAACCAACTGGACTATTCGCCCAATAATTTTCCCAGCTATAGCGGAGACATCTTCAACGCAGAAACCGGCGCCAATGCCGGGAGTTACGTGGCGGACTCGCCGCCGGCGTTTACCACGACCATGGGCTATTTCCTGCAGAGCGGCACACTGCGCGGAATCTTGCTTTCGAACAACACAGTGCAATGGAGTTTTACTGGCGATGGCACCCTGGTGGGGTCGCCCGTCGTGGTCAATCAATACGTATTCATTGGTTCCAGTTCCGGGAACTTGTATGCGCTGGACGGCACAACCGGCACCCAAGAATGGAACGTCAACCTGGGCTCGCCAATCGATGCCAGCGTCTTAGAATTGCCGTTCTCCGGCCTCGCCGCCGGCGACGGATTATTGATCGTACCCTCTGGAACTACAGTCACGGCGTACACGCTGTCCACAAA
>JBOIBC010000060.1:0-6920 GCA_050739295.1 Gammaproteobacteria bacterium | reverse complement strand
GGCGAAGGTAATTTCCGCGCGTTGTTTCTCGCCATCGAACGCGACCAGATGAAGCGCGGGGTGTTATAAACAATGTGTGGCGACGTGAGCCGCCACTCATCGTCCCCTCTTTAATGCATGGGAGAGGGAAGGGTGAGGGGGTGTGCACGCTAGACAAGGCGGGTATAGAAAATCTGTTCGCCCTGAGCATAGCTGCGGCGCATAATTGCAAATGCACAGGCCATAAAATCTTGATCCCCTCTCCCCCCGGGAGAGGGTAGGAGAGAGGGTGCGAACGTGCGACAAGGCAGGAAGCCACCGTTGCCTTCAATGACGAAGGGCCGGTCAAAAGACTTACGGCAGCGAGCCACGGATGCCGAAGCCAGATTGTGGTTTCATCTTCGAGCGCGGCGGTTGTGCGGACTGAAATTCCGACGCCAGCATCCCATTCCGCCGTATATTGCGGATTTTTATTGCGAAGCAGAGAAGCTAGTCGTGGAATTGGATGGATCGCAACATGGCAAGGTAACTGATGTAGTTCGTTCGAAAGCGCTTGAACGCGCCGGTATGAAAGTGCTGAGATTCTGGGATAACGATGTACTACGAGAGACTGAAGCAGTGTTGGAAGTGATTTTGAGCGTCGCTCAAACCCGAACCCTTACCCCCACCCCTCTCCCGGAGGGAGAGGGGATAAATCATCGAGTGGAGTGAAGCATGAGTCAAAAGCCGCACATGATCGAGCCGAAGGTAGACGCTGTTCCAAAATCGGCTCTTAAATATCAATCCGGCTTCGGCAACGAATTCTCCACTGAAGCGCTGCCCGGCGCGCTGCCCATCGGTCAGAATTCACCACAGAAAGTCCCGTATGGTTTATACGCGGAACAGCTTTCCGGTACCGCGTTTACCGCACCGCGTCATGCCAACCGCCGCAGTTGGCTGTACCGTATCCGCCCGGCGGCCGTGCACAAACCCTTCAGCCTGTTGCCGGATGGCCGCTTCCACAATCATTTTGATGAGATAGCCGTCACCCCTAACCAGTTGCGCTGGAATCCATTTCCACTGCCGACGAAGCCCGTGGATTTCGTGGACGGTTTGTTCACGCTTGCCGGCAATGGCAGCGCCGCGACGCAAAGCGGCTGTGGCATCCATATCTACACTGCCAACCACTCGATGCAGGGCCGGTATTTCTACAACGCCGACGGGGAATTGCTGATTGTGCCGCAGCAAGGACGGCTGCGGCTCGCCACGGAACTGGGCATACTTGAAATCGCGCCGCTGGAGGTCGCGGTGATTCCGCGCGGCATACGGTTTCGCGTGGAATTACTGGATGAATCCGCACGCGGCTATGTTGGCGAGAATTTCGGTGCGCCGCTGCGCCTGCCGGAACTGGGCCCGATTGGCTCGAATTCGCTTGCCAATGCGCGCGACTTCCTCTATCCCGTGGCGGCTTACGAGGACGTGGATGGTAACAGCGAACTGCTGGGTAAATTTCAGGGTTGTGTATGGTCGGCGGAACTGGATCATTCGCCGCTGGATGTGGTGGCCTGGCACGGCAATCATGCGCCGTACAAATACGATCTGACGCGCTTCAACACCATCGGCTCCATCAGCTACGACCACCCGGACCCATCCATCTTCTCGGTTCTCACATCACAGAGCGACACGCCCGGCACCGCCAACATGGATTTCGCCATCTTCCCGCCGCGCTGGCTGGTGGCGGAGCACACCTTTCGTCCGCCCTGGTTCCATCGCAACGTGGCGTCTGAATTCATGGGCCTAATCACCGGCATTTACGATGCCAAGGAAGGAGAGAAAGGCGGCGGCTTCGTGCCGGGGGGCGCTTCGTTGCACAACTGCATGATCGGTCACGGCCCGGATGCCGCGAGCTACGAGAAAGCCGTGGCAGCGGACACCTCGAAACCCCAGCATGTCACTGACACCATGGCCTTCATGTTCGAGACCCGCGCGGTGATCCGGCCCACGAAGCAAGCCATGGAAGCGAAAGAATTGCAGGCTGATTACTGGCAGTGCTGGCAAGGCATCAAGAAGCATTTCGATCCACTGAAGAAATAGTGCTGCGTTCTGTATGCTGAGTGCTGAGTGCTGCGCTAAAAAAGAAGTATCCTCTACACGCAGCACACGGTACTCAGCACGTAGCACTCGGCGTAGTACAAGACGGGCAATGCCCGAGAATTATCCCGGAGTTTAAAAAGAATGAAACTCGCTTCACTCAAGCACGGTCGTGACGGCACTTTTATCGTCGTGGGGAAAACAATCCAGAATGCCGTGAAGGTACCGGAGACCGCTGCCACCTTGCAGCAGGCGCTGGAGAACTGGGTCATGATCGAGCCCAAGCTCCATACCGTATCTCAGTCTCTGAATGCCGGCAAAGTCGTTGGTGCGTTCAAATTGAATATGAAAGATTTGGCAGCCGCATTGCCGCGTGCGCCGCAATTTGTTGATGGCAGCGCCTACCTCGCCCACGTGGAACGGGTGCGCAAGGCGCGCGGGGCGGAGATGCCGCCGAGTTTCCTGACAGACCCGCTCATGTATCAGGCGGTGAGTGACGGATTTCTGTCACCCACGGAGCCCATACGCATGGCTGATGAAGCCTGGGGAATCGATTTCGAGTCGGAAGTGGGTGTGATAGTGGACGACGTGCCGGCGGGTGTGACGCCTGCGCAAGCTGAGAAACACATCAAACTGGTGCTTTTGATCAACGACGTCTCCTTGCGCAATCTCATCCCCAATGAACTTGGCAAGGGGTTCGGCTTCCTGCAAAGCAAACCGCGCTCGGCGCTGTCGCCCATCGCCGTGACACCCGATGAACTGGGCGATGCGTGGAAAGACGGCAAGGTGCACCTGCCGCTGGTCACGCACCTGAATGACAAACTGTTCGGCGAACCGAATGCGGGAGTGGATATGCAGTTCAGTTTCCCGCAGCTCATCGCCCATGCCGCGAAGACGCGACCGCTGGCGGCGGGCTCCATCATCGGCTCCGGCACCATCGCCAACCAGGATGAATCCAAAGGTTCTTCCTGTCTCGCTGAGAAACGCGTGCTGGAGATCATCAAGAACGGCAAAGCTACGACTCCGTTCATGAAGTTCGGCGATATCGTACGTATCGAGATGTTTGACAAGAACGGTGCATCAATCTTCGGTGCCATCGAGCAGACCGTGGAAAAATATCAAGCGTAGGTTGGGTTAAGGCGTCAGCCGAAACCCAACATGATGAGAATCTGTTGGGCTTCGTATTGCTCAGCCCAACCTACATTAAATGGCATATATGGAGCTTTATACTTATTTCCGTTCTTCCGCTGCGTACCGTGTGCGCATTGCGCTCAATCTCAAGGGATTGGAGGCGGACTACCGGTACATCCATCTGGTCAAGGACGGCGGCCAGCAGCACAAACCGGAATACCTGGCAGTCAATCCACAGGGATTGGTGCCGGCGTTGGTGGACAACGGCCAGGTGCTGACGCAATCCCTCGCCATCATCGAATACCTGGAAGAGACCCATCCGCAGTCACCGTTACTGCCGAAGGATGCTCTGGGCCGCGCACGCGTGCGGGCGCTGGCGCAGGTGGTGGCCTGCGACATCCACCCGGTCAACAATCAGCGAATTCTGAAGTATCTGGAGAAGGCATTTGGCGCCGATGAAGCCGCCCGTAACACCTGGTACCGGCATTGGATCATCGAGGGCTTCGGCGCGATGGAAAAATTACTGGCCGGCAATCCGGCCACCGGGAAATTCTGTCACGGCGACCAGCCGACGCTGGCCGATATCTGCCTGGTGCCGCAGGTATTCAATGCAAAGCGTTTCGACGTGGATTTGGCGCCCTTTCCAGTCATCAAACGTATCAACGATCTGTGCCTGACGTTGAAAGCATTTATGGATGCGGCGCCGGAAAAGCAACTGGATGCGAGCTAAAAAGTGAGGAGTGAGGGATCAGGAGTCAGGAGCTTAGAGAACAATAAAACTTGATATCAAACAAATTTCAGCAATACTTCTTGCACGCCTCACGCCGTCACGAACCCAAGAGCGCGATCAGGGAGAACTTTGCAATGGCAGCACTCGTACGGTGCGGTCCGCTCCTTGCAGGATTTGCACGCTCTGTCCCACGTGGAAGATGACTTTGGGGTCCACGCCCTGGGTGACGGCAACCGTGCGCCCGTCGTCGAGTTTCACCGTGATGGTAACGCCCTGATCGGTGCCTGCGGATTTGCCGACGGCGTTGCCTGCAATCCCGCCCAATACCGCGCCGGCCAGTGTGGTCAGTTGCTGACCTTTGCCGCCACCCGCCGCGCTACCAGCGATGCCACCTGCTACTGCACCGATGCCGGTAGCCAGCAATTGCCCGCCCTGGCCGGGAGTGATGCGTGCCGCGGCGAGTGATACCACGGTTCCGTAGAAGACCTGCTGCATGTTGCGGGTGCCGGAGCCGCCATACGTTGTGGCACCATAGGGGTTGGGATTGCTGGCACATCCGGCCAGGAGCAGAACGGCAGCGGTTACCGAGACGGCAAGTTTGTATAGATGATTCTGCATGATCGTCCTCCTCATAATAATATCGCCCACAGGCCACTGAAGCTTTTGACCTCAGTTTGCCGGACAGGTTCCAGGCAACAAAAGTACGGGGTAAGCCGCAATTCTACGCTTGCAGCCGGCTGAGGGGAAAGTACTCAGAATACACAGCTTGAATCTTCAATCTTGGAGAGTTCGGGCCGCTGCACCCATCACGCCTGCGCCGCCTCGTGATCAATACGGTCTATTGGTGTGCCATCCACATTCCAGCGGCGGTTGTCGCTGACAAGTGTATAGATCCACTCTGCACGTCCGGCGATATTGCTGCTCACATCCTGCCAGTCGATTTGGGTATCCTGAACGGCTGGGGTGTTGCTGTTGCCCTTTTCAAGCCGTGCGGCTTCCATCTGCCATTTAAGGGCGAAATAACGCCCGGCATCGCGGCAGGTGCGGGCCGCGCCGTTCTCGGCGTGATCCGTGGGCACCACGCCGGTGATGACCCAGAGCTTCGGGCTGACGCCGTGCTTGGGCCAGACGCGCCCCAGCATGGCGCGGTGTGGGACGATCCACAGCCACTCGCCGGTGATGTCGGTGTCGAACACCTGGAGCTTGCGCAGGTAGTCGGCCACCTGCTGTTGCTGTTGCTTGTGCCACTCGGCAAAAGCGGCTTCGTCAAAGGGCAGGGGAGAAGACATAGGGGACCTCGTTGTATCGAATTATGCAATTTTAAGGGAGATGGGGTTCGGCTAGATACTCCCGGCTCTGCATTTCCGTGAGCCGGCTTGTGGTGCGCCGGAATTCGAAGCCGAGGCGTTTGCCGATGTAGAGCCGGTCGAGCGGCACCGCCGCTGAGAGCGCGAGCTTGACGCGCCGGTCATAGAATTCGTCCACCAGCGCCACGAAGCGTTGCGCCTCGTCTTCAAGATCGGTGTTCAACTGCGGGATGTCCGAGATTAACACCGTGTGGTAGCTGCGGGCGATCTCGATGTAGTCCAGTTGGCTGCGCGGGCCACCGCAGATGTCCAAGAAACGGAACCAGACCACGCCGTCGGCATGTTGTTTGGCTGGAATCTGCCGGCCATTGATCACCAAGGGTTCGGCACTGCCATGCACGCCGCCGGACAGATGTTCGAAAAAGGCTTCTAGGTGTACATTCGCTTCAACGCCCGCCGGCACGTAGAACAGCCGGGTTTTTTCCAGATGCCGCAACCGGTAGTCAGTGCCCCCGTCCACATTCATGACATGGGTATGCTGTTTGAGCGATTTGATGGCAGGCAGAAAGCGCTCCCGCTGCAAACCGTCCTTGTAAAGATTGTCCGGTGCGATGTTGGAAGTAGCGATTAAAGTTACGCCGTCCTCGAACAGATAATCAAACAATCGTTCCAGCAACATGGCGTCAGCGATGTCGGAGACGAAGAATTCGTCGAAACACAATATGCGTGCCTGTTCGCTGAAATGTTTTGCCACGATCCTGAGCGGGTCTTCCTGCTCCGGTAGCGCTTTGAGCTGTTCATGCACCATCTGCATGAAGCGGTGGAAATGCAGCCGGCGTTTCTCCGGGAAGGGCAGGCATTCGTAGAAGCAATCCATGAGCCAGGTCTTGCCACGGCCGACGGAACCCCACAGGTACAGCCCCTTCAACGGAGATTGTGCCTGTCCCAATGCGCGCCGCCACCAGGACAGAGGTGGACGCTTGAGCAGATGTTCATACAAGAGATCCAGCGCGGCCACGGCGCGCGCCTGGGCGGCATCTTTCATGAATCCCGGCCGGACCAGGTCCGCTTCGTAACGTTGCCGCGGCGTGAGCGGCGTGTGGGAATCGTTCATGATTTATGAATCAGTAAAGCTTATCTTTTGTGGGAGCGGCCGGGGCGGATCACTGATCCGCCCGCCGTGATTATCGCGACGGAGGCAGGTTTTTGCTCCTGCAAAACCTGCATTTCCACCATCCATGGTGGTCACCGTCGCTCCCACAAGAATGGAATGATACTTCATTAAGGCGTGCAGTCTAACCACGAATTGGTGTTCTCAATCCGTTTGCAATTCCGGCAGATTCTTGTATTGCTCCAGCGCCTGCGGGTTGGCAAGCGCATCGGTGTTCCTCACCGGGCGATTGTGAATTACGTTGCGCACTGCCAATTCCGTGATTTTGCCACTGATGGTGCGCGGGATATCCGACACGGCAATGATCTTGGCCGGTACATGGCGCGGCGAGGTGTTGTCACGGATGGTGATTTTGATTTTCTTGATCAACGCGCCATCGAGCGTGAAACCTTCACGCAGACGCACGAACAGGATCACGCGCACGTCGCCCTGCCAGTCCTGGCCAACGGCCAGACTTTCCACGACTTCCGGCAGCTTTTCGACCTGGCGGTAGATTTCCGCCGTGCCGATGCGCACGCCGCCGGGATTGAGG
>JBOIBC010000059.1:0-6964 GCA_050739295.1 Gammaproteobacteria bacterium | reverse complement strand
GTGTCAACCCAGCCGCCGGTGCTGCAGAGCCGGAAAACGGGTTCTCAACCGTGCCTGCTGTCCGCTGTCAATCACAGTCATCACCACGCCCGGATCCCCGGCGCGTTCCGCCAGGATTTCGCCCCAGGGATCCACGATCATGGAATGGCCCCAGGTTTCACGGCCGCTGGGGTGACGCCCAGCCTGGGCCGCGGCGATGACGAAAGCCAGATTTTCCACGGCGCGGGCACGGTTCAATAATTCCCAATGCACCTGCCCGGTGGTACGCGTGAAAGCAGATGGCACGCTGAACAACTCGGCGCCCTGTGCGGTCAACTCGCGGTAAAGTTCTGGGAATCGCAGGTCGTAGCACACACTCAAACCCAGTTTGCCGAATGACGTATCCACCACGACCGCGCGCATACCCGGCTCGGTGCGCGCAGATTCGTGATAGCTCTCGCCAGCGGCATTTACCTGTACGTCGAAGAGGTGAATCTTGTCGTAATACGCGACGCGTTCGCCACTCGCATTGTATACGGGACAACGCGCATACACCTTGTCACGGCCCGCCAGCACCGGCACGGTGCCACCCACGATCCAGATGCGCAGATTTGAGGCTTTTTCGGCGAGAAAATCCTGGATCGTGCCGCTGCCGTCCAGTTCGCCCGCAGCGACGCGCTCTGCATCGTCTTTCGCCATGAGCCCGAAATTCTCCGGCAGCACCACCAGTTCCGCGCCCTGGGCCGCGGCCTTGGCCATGAGCTTGCCCGCCTCACGCAGATTGGTAGGCACATCGGCGACAGAATGCATCTGCAAAGCCGCGACTTTGTGCGTGCTCACGGCCCCACCGACAAAGTTACGGAATTCTCATTCTGGCCGCTGACGCGTTTCTGGATATCCGTTGACGGTATCCCCAGTGATACCAGCCAATCCTGAACCTCGCTGGACCACAAGCTACCCATATCGTCACCCGAATGCAGGATCACGAGATGCGATCCCGGATGCGCCAGCCAGTCGTGCACCGCGGCGCGCACCGGCGACATCTGCAGCATGACTTCGCCGCTGCGCGGCTGCATCCACATGTCGGCAGTAATGGTGTAATTGCCGGCACGTGCGCCGGCCGCTGTACCGAAAGTGGTTACAAATAAAATCAGGATTAAAAGTTGCTTCATTGGGTAAAAGACATCAATGCCGATTATTCGACGTGGGTTTAGGCGGAACGACTTTGGTCAGCACCGGATTATCCCACGTTCCCGTCAGGTGGTAGCGCATTTCACCGGCTTCCGAGATTGGCTTTTTGAATATCTCCGTGAGCAGGAACACCACTGCGCCGACGCCCACACCGGCCGCCAACGCACCCAGCACGGGTAAGGTGGAGCCGACACTGGGCACCACCAGCACGGCTTCATCGAAGTCATGCTTGGCAAGCCCGGTGCGGCCCACCATGTGAATCTTCGCCGCTGGCCCCGCCACGGTAAGATCGGTGGTATAGGCATCGCCGTCCTTCAGGGTGAAGTTGCCCTCGATGGAATCGTAGCCCAGTCCCTTGCCAAGTACGTCGCTGAAATTCAGCAGCAAGCGGCGCGGCAGCGCATTGATGCTGAGCAGACCGAAGATGCGGCCGGCTCCGGGTTTGACTTCGAGCAACTGACCGTCTTCCAGCTTTATGTGCAGCTTGCCGGACAGGGTCGGCAGGATGTCCGCAAGCGGGCCACCCTGCCAGGTAAGCTGCGCCTGCGCTTCGCCGCTGTCGCCGGTGATGCCCGGCGCAAAACCGAACGCCTGCAAGGTTTTCCCGATATTGCGGCTCTTCATCCGTGCAGCAAGCGTGCTCTGCTGACCGCCATCGGCTTGGGTGATCCATTGTCCACTGCCGCTGACGTCAAAGGCGTTATTGGTAATGGAGAATGATTTGAGGCTCACACCGTCCGGTTGTGGTTCGAATTCTACCTTCAGATTATCAAGCGTCATGCCGTTATACCGAAGCTGTCCGATGGCAACACGCAGCGGAGGCACCCTATGCGGATTGAGTTCGACCGGCGTACTGCTTTCCGGCTTCGCGTTCTTGTGCGCAAGCTCCACGCGCTGCATGTCGGCGATGATCGGATGCGCGGCATCGGTTTTGTAGGGCAAGCTGATCCGCCCGCTAACGTGCTTGCTGCCCAGCCCCAGTTGCCAAGCATCTGGTTCGCGGGCAAGTTGCACGCGCAGAGCATCAATCTTCTGTCCGAAACCGGAAAATTGCCCGACTTCTACATCTACGCCATGCAGAAACGGCGGCAGGATCCCCAGACCGGATGAACCTGAGCGGGTTGAATACGCTTTCCAGGCGTCCAGTGAAAACTCAGGCAGCGTACCAGTGAGCGTCAGGCCCGCTGTATCCGGCAGGGATGGCTTACCGCCGCCGAAGACCAGGTCGCCACGGTCAAATCGCCAGCCACCGCTTGCATCCACGAAGCGATACAGCCCATCCATAGTGTTTGCATAGCGGACCTGCAGCAGCAATTGTTTGTCGCCGGTAAGCTTCAGGTTTGCATCGAACGGAATGCTTGCGTCGTCCGGCTTGCCGAAGGGTGCCGGCAGAATCACGCCCAGGCCCTGCAAGTCGGACATCAGATCGAGCGACAGACCGGTAGCGGCCGGATTGTTGGGCAGCCGTGCCGTCAGCCGCCAGTTGGTGCTGCCCGTCACGGTTTTGTTGAACGGCACGGGCAGCGCCGCCGACAACATTGCCGCATTCGCACCCCCCTCCGCTGTCACCAGCGTCGCATCCTGCTTGCCATCCGGACGCAAGTTGATCGTTACGGGTTCGCCCAGCCACATGCCGTTCAACTTGTCGGCGCTCACGCCATCCGTGCCAAAATCTACATTACCGTTCAGATTGCTGACTTGCCACGCGAGCAGACTTTCCATGCCCACGCTCACCTCGCGAAGTTGTGCGCGGCCGTCCAGCTTGAATTGCTCCACATGTTCCACCGGCAGCGTGAGATGCAAACTCACATCGCTGTGGCCGCTGACTTTGAGATTATCGAGATACTGACCAAAACGTTGCTTGAGCGGTCCACTGCGCAGAAACGTCAGCGCCGCCTGGGCACCGCCGCGCGCCGTGCCCTTTATTTCCAGTATGCCCTGGCGCAAATCCGTGAAACGCGCCGTCGCGCCGCCGATATCGTCGCCGAGCAGGCTTGCGTGCTGTACCGCAACGCTCATGCCCTGATTCTTGAATTCCACGTCCGCTTCGAGATTTTGCACGCGCGGCCAGCCTGAAGCGTAGTCCAATATCCCGCGCACCAGATGGAAGCGGATATCGAACAGTCCCTGACCATTATCGTAGGGGAAATCATGCAGCTTGCCACGCAAGACCAGACTGGCAGACGGGACTTCACCACCGGCCACAGAACTGTCGAGCCAGTCCACCACTTCTTTTGGCATGATGCCCACGGGCAGATAGGCCGATTTGCTCCCGGCATTGACGTTCTGAGCACTGGCCTGCAGATCAATCACCGGCGAACTGCCGTCGGCGGGCAGCAACAAACTGCCTTTCGCCGTAGCCCGCTGAATGTCCGGGTTGGCGGCGGAAAAATCCGTGGTGGAAAAGTGCCAGCCCTGTGCATCACGATTGAAACGCACATTTGCCTTGAGCGTGGTGAAAGCCAGCGGTCCGCGGAATAGATGCGGGAACGTGACGCTGGCGTTACTGCCGGTGAGTTGCAGCGTACCTGCATCCTGATTGGCTGAAAGCGTACCGTTCAAACCGCTGAAACCGGGAATCTCGCCGTCGGCGTGCAGGCCGAGAGCGCTGAAATGGCCATGCAATGACCAGTTATTGAACGACTTGCCATTCCACTGCGCCTGAAAACCCGCATCCGTCACGTCGCCGCTGGGGGACAGACGCAACAGGGGCGTGGTACCAGCGGTAAAACTCTCCGGCAACCACGCCGACAGCGTAACGATATCCTGCAAGCGCAAAAAACTGGTGCTCCCGGACCAGGATACCAAGCCATCCTGCCCACGGCTGTAGTGCAGATCAAACCGACTGGCGGGCCAGATATCCTGGTCACGCTGCACATGCACATCACTGCCGCTCAAAATCCAGCCATCAGCGCTGCGGGTCCAGTTCACGCTGCCCGCAAGCAGACTGAAACCGGCGGGACCGGATGCGCCCCCCATAGCGGTTACATGCTGAGCGTTGAAGGTTGCCTGCAGTTGATCCATCCGCATGCCGGTGCCGGATACTGCTCCGCGCAGATCCACCAGTCCGCTGCTGAAGTGGCGGTTATAAGGAGACGAGTAAGACAACAGCCGTGGCAGATTGAGCGCACTTGCCTGTACATCGCCTTGCCATTGCCAAGCGTCGGGATTCGCGCCCTTACCCTGGATGCGGCCGGAGAAAGACAAACTAAGGCCAAGCGCCGGCGGTAGCAGCATGCGCCCGAAAATCCGATGGCTGTCAGCGCTGTTGTCCAGATTGAGCCTAATGTCGCTAAATACCAGTGGCACCGTGGGTGCAGTTCTGTCTATCACTGTCACTTCACCGCGGCGGACGAGCAGTTCCACATCCTGTGCAAATGTGTCCGCGACTGACTGCTGCCAGTCCGTGCGTTCACGACTCAGATCAAGGCTGCCTTCGAGGCCGTGCACATTGAAGCTGCCGTCAGTTTCGCGTTCCAATGTCAGTTGCGGCTGGATCAGGATGATGCGGCTGGGACGGGAGAATTGCCCGTGCACCATGGCCCGCAGAGTGAAGCCGAGACGGATCTCGCGCACCGTGATAAGCACACGCTGGCGATCCTGGGTCAGGAGTTCAACTTTTCCGAGGGTGAGTTCGGGGCCGAACAGCCCCCAAGTGGCGCCCATTGAAGTGATGCTAACCGGCCGGCCGAGCGCTTCATCGGCCCAGGTTTGCGCTTGCTCACGATAGCCGGGCACCAGTGGCACAAACATGCGGAACAGACCCATCAGTGTGGCACACAGGATCACCACCGCGGCGACCACGCCAACGAGCCATTTCCAGGTGAGATTCAGCCAGTGTTTCATGTTTCCCTGGGTTGTATCTTCGCAATCACATCGGCACCACGTCGAATTGTTCCTGACTGTACAACGCTTCCGCCTGCAAGCGAATGGCTTTACCGATCTGGGCCTCCAGTTCCGCGAGGCTGGCGGATTCTTCGTCCAGCAGCAGGTCCACCACCTCTTGTGAAGCCAGCACCCGCAGTTCCTTGACCTCGAATTGGCGTGTCACCCGCAGGACTTCACGGAAGATGTCATGGCACACGGTCTCCGGCGTCTTGAGCGAACCGCGCCCCTCGCAGACGGGACAGGGCATGCACAGGATATGTTCCAGGCTTTCGCGCGTGCGCTTGCGGGTCATCTCCACCAGCCCCAGTGCCGAGACTTCGGTCACCTGGGTTTTGGTACGGTCCTTGGCGAGCGCCTGTTGCAAGGACTGCAATACCAGGAGTTTGTGCTGCGCATCAGACATATCTATGAAATCAATAATGATGATGCCGCCCAGATTGCGCAGGCGTAATTGGCGCGCAATGGCCTGGGCCGCTTCCAGATTGGTCTTCAACACGGTCTCTTCAAGATTGCGATGCCCCACGTAAGCGCCGGTATTCACGTCTATGGTGGTCATGGCTTCGGTCTGGTCAATGACGAGATAGCCGCCGGACTTCAACTGCACCTTGCGTTCCAGCGCTTTCCTGATTTCCTCCTCGATACCGTACAGATCGAAAATCGGCCGCGTGCCGCTGTAGAGCTCGATACGCGGCGCCATTTCCGGCACGAACATGCCGGCGAACTCACACATGCGTGCGTAGGCTTCCGCCGAATCCACCCGCACCTGTCCCACATCACTGTCGAACAAATCGCGCAGGATGCGCACCGACAGTGGCTGGTCCGCATGCACCAGTGTGCCCGCCGGCGTGCCCACTGCACGCGCGGCGATGCTCTCCCACAGCCGGTTGAGAAACAGCATGTCGGCACGCAGCGCCTCCGGCGCCGCGCCTTCGCCCGCAGTGCGCACGATGTAACCGCCGCCGGCATCGGCGGCGAAGGTCTGCAAAAGCCCACGCAGCCGCTCACGTTCCTGTTCGTCCTCGATGCGTGCTGACAAACCAATGTTCTCGCCCTCGGGGATATAGACGAGGTAACGCGATGGAATGCTGATGTGCGTGGTGAGCCGCGCGCCCTTGGCGCCGAGGGGATCCTTGAGCACTTGCACCAGGACAGGCTTGCCTTCGTGCAGCAGACTGCGGATATCCGCCGGACTCTTATCCTCGTACTCATGTTCGCCGTAGGCGACCTTGGCGATATCGGCCGCGTGCAGGAATGCGGTGCGCTCCAGACCGATGTCTATGAAGGCCGCCTGCATGCCCGGCAGCACCCGCAACACTTCGCCTTTATATATGTTGCCCACCAGGCCGCGGCGGCGGGTGCGTTCGATATAAAGTTCCTGGAGCACACCGCTTTCCAGCAGCGCCACCCGCGTTTCGCGGGGTGTGACGTTGATCAGGATTTCCTGGCTCATTTCAAAATCCGGATTCCGGCTTGCGTCAACAACTGTGCCATTTCGTACAGCGGCAGGCCCATGACACCGGAATAGCTGCCTTCGAGACGTTCGACGAACACCGCGCCACAGCCTTGAATGGCATAGGCACCTGCCTTGTCTGCAGGTTCCTGAGTTTCCCAATACACTGCTGCTTCTTCGGGTGCGATAGCACGAAACGTCACCGTGCTCGTGCTCAACGCCTGCCGCACTCCATCCGGCGTCCATAGTGCCAAGGCTGATAAAACTTGATGGGTGCGCCCTGATAAACGCGCCAGCATGGCAAGTCCGTCGGCTCGATCCCGCGGCTTGCCCAGGATATGCCCGTCCAGCGTTACCGCCGTATCCGCCGACAGCAGCGGCCGGTCGGCCTTGCCGCTCAATACCGCCAGTGCCGCTTCGACCTTTGCCCGCGCCACACGCAGCACATACCGGTCC
>JBOIBC010000058.1:0-7005 GCA_050739295.1 Gammaproteobacteria bacterium | reverse complement strand
AATAGTTGCAGCAAAGATTCAGGAGTGACGGCCGTATTGCCAAGCTTTCCGGCCAAGTAAAGGGTCGGCAGCAGACTGATAAACCCCAGTAAGCTTGCCAGCGCAAACAACCGGCGGAAGCTTGCCCGGCCCAGCGCTACGCCGCGAGACCATATCTTCGTGGGTGACTGAGGAATGGAATTCAATTCAAACATGCGGAAATCCCGGCAGATACTGTTAAATATAAGCTCAGCAGTGTGCCTGACCGTACGAGATTACTGCAAGCATCGCCAGCCTCGCTGGCCTGCTTGCTTTGGTCACGAGCAGGATCAGTACCCGACGCGAAGACATCGCCACGCAGTCGCCGCGTGATCTTGTGACAGGAGTCGGCCAAATGAAAGTACTTCTGCGCCCGGAGCAGGCTCGCCTCAGCCGCCAGCTCTGCAAGTCTTGCAACCGGTAGCATGCAACCCCATGATTATAAAAAGAAAATAAATAAACCTGATCCAAACCTGCAAGTCTGCCCGCGACTCGCTAGAATCTGCGCCCGATCGCACGGTTTGCAAACAAATCGTCGAGTAGTATCATGCGCTTACGTTTTTTCTGGCACATTACATTTGGTGGTGAATAATCATGAATAAGTACGTAGTTGTCCTTTCTGCCGCAGCTCTGGCCCTCGGCGTGGCCGCCTGCAGCAATAGCGGTAATGAATCAGCACCGGCTTCCGCTCCGGCGGCCTCCACGGCACCGGCCACTATGCCTGCGGCCCCCGCTGCCGGCACTGGCATGAAGGCCCCGGCTGCCAGCACGGCTCCCGCTGCCTCCACGAAGAAACCCTGAGAGTTCTGACCGGCCTCCGGCCGGACAGGCTTTTGACCATCCGCTACAGCGGATGGGAAAGGTGTGAATGAGCAAGGGTAGACTGGAAACAGTCTGCCCTTTTCATTTACGCCAGTGCCTGCTCCAAATCCGCCCGCAGGTCCGCGACATCCTCGACACCGACTGACAAGCGCACCAGCGAATCGCTGATGCCCAGGGCCGCGCGGGTCTCCGGCGGTACCGAGGCGTGTGTCATGATCCCGGGGTGTTCGATGAGACTCTCCACACCGCCCAGACTTTCAGCCAGCGTGAACAATTTGCAGCGTTCCAGGAAATGCCGCGATTCCGCTTCACCACCTTTGAGGAATATCGTGAGCATCCCGCCGGACGTGCGCATCTGCGTCTTCGCCAATGCGTGTTGAGGATGGCTGGTCAATCCGGGATACACCACGCGTTCCACTCGCGGATGCTTCTCCAGCCAAGCCGCCAGTTCCAGCGCATTGCTGGCATGCCTTTCCATGCGTAGCGCCAGGGTTTTCAGCCCGCGCAACGCCAGGAAACTGTCGAACGGTCCGGCCACCGCACCCACGGAATTCTGCAAGAATGCCATCTGCTCGGCCAGCTCGGCGGACCCACCCACGACCACCATGCCGCCGACCATGTCGGAATGACCGTTGAGATACTTGGTGGCGGAATGCATGACCATGTCGAAACCATGTTCGATGGGCCGCTGGTTGTACGGTGACGCAAAGGTGTTGTCACACACCGTGAGCACCTTGTGCTTGCGCGCCACCTCCGCGACCATCGCCAGGTCCACCAGTTTCAGCAATGGATTGGTGGGCGTCTCCACCCAGATCAATCTGGTTTCAGGACGAACGGCGCTTTCCAGCGTCTTGCGGTCACGCATATCCACGAAGCTGAACTTGAGACCGGCGGAGCGCTTGCGCACGCGCTCAAACAAGCGATACGTGCCGCCGTACAAGTCGTCCATGGCGATCACGTGGCTGCCGGAATCCAGCAAATCCAGGATGGTGGCCGTGGCCGCCATGCCGGAAGCAAAAGCAAATCCGCGCGTGCCGCTTTCCAG
The DNA here is from genome assembly GCA_050739295.1 of Gammaproteobacteria bacterium. Lineage (GTDB taxonomy): Bacteria > Pseudomonadota > Gammaproteobacteria > Natronospirales > REEB76 > REEB76. The sequence goes on along the minus strand of JBOIBC010000058.1, from coordinate 5,120 downwards.
ATTCGCGACACAGCGTTCATACGCCATGCGTGTGGGATTCTGTGTGCGTGAATATTCGTAACCCTTGTGCTTGCCGGGGCTTTCCTGTGCGTAGGTGGAGGTAGCGTAGATCGGTTGCATCACCGCACCGGTGGTGGGGTCCGGCGACTGACCGGCATGGATGGCGCGGGTGGCGAAACCGGACTTTTTACCTGAAGATTGCATAGCGTGTGCCTTTAACTGATTGTGGAGAACAATATTCAAGCGGCGATATTCGCCACGATACAAACTTGTAGTGTTAGCGTTGCAGGCGCAGACGATTCAACAAATCACTGCGGGTTACCAACCCCAGGAATTCATCGCCATCCATTACCGCCGCAGCCGTCTCCTGCTCCAGCAATGAGTACAGGTCCGCTACTTTCCGGTTTGCCTGGATGCGTGGGAAATCCGCGTCTAGCGCCGTCCGCACTTCCTGGGAAAATCCGTGCGGATCGTCATGCACTGCCTGAATGAGGCCAATTTCGGTCACCGCGCCGAGAAATTGCTTGCCGTCTATCACCGGCAATTGGGAAATGCCGTTGTTGCGCATACGCGTGTGGGCAGTAGCGAAGGTATCCGCCGGACCCACATACACCGTGGCACGTTCCCAATAAGGCCGGCCCACGTAATCGCCCAGATCGCCGCGCTTCGGCCGCGCCATGAAACCCTGTTCGATCATCCAGAAATCGTTGTAGAGCTTGGATAGATACTTGTTGCCGGTATCCGCACCCAGGGTCACCACACGTTTTGGGGTTTTCTGCGCACAGCAGTAACGCAATGCGGCCGCGATCAAAGTGCCGGATGACGAGCCGAGCAGTACGCCTTCCTTGTGCAGCACTTCGCGTGCGGTGGCGAAGGCTTCGCTGTCGGGAATGGTGTAGGCATGCTTCACCACTGACAGATCGCAGATGTCGGGGATGAAATCCTCGCCGATGCCTTCCACCAACCACGTACCCTTTTCGCCCAGTTTGCCGGTACAGATGTAATCCGCCAGCACCGAGCCCTGCGGGTCCGCCAACACCATTTCCACCTGCGGCGCCACACGCCGGAAATATTGGCCGATGCCGGTGAGCGTGCCGCTCGAACCCACGCCTACCACCACCGCATCGAGCCGGTGTTCCATCTGCTCCCAGATTTCCGGGCCCGTGGTGGTTTCGTGGGCCCTCACGTTGTCGGGATTGCCAAATTGATTGACGAAATACGCGCCCTGCTCCTGCGACATGCGTTTCGCCAGATCCTGGTAATACTCAGGATGGCCTTTACTGACATCGGAGCGGGTCAGCACCACTTCCGCGCCCATGGCGCGCAGATTGAAGATTTTTTCCTGGCTCATCTTGTCGGGGATCACCAGGATCAGGCGATAGCCTTTCTGGGCCGCCACCAGCGCGAGCCCCAGGCCGGTATTGCCGGCGGTGGCCTCGATGATGGTGCCGCCGGGTTTGAGATCGCCGCGTTTCTCTGCTTCCGTGATCATGGACACGCCGATGCGATCCTTGATCGAGCCGCCGGGATTCATGAGTTCGAGCTTGAGAAACAGGCGGCAGGGTCCCGTGTCCAGCCGCTTGAGTTCCAGCATGGGCGTGCGACCGACCATTTCCAGCACATTGGAATAGACTTTCATGCGATTTCCGGATCCGCAAACACAAACCAGGCACTATTGTACGGAAGCGCCTAAAATAAGCCCACTTTGAAGGGGACTACATGGGCGTCACCATCGCTACATCGTTGAACAGGGCGTGCCAGGAGCTGGCCAAAACCAGCCCCACGCCGAAACTGGACGCCGAGATTCTGCTGGCACATGTACTGGAAATCCCCCGCAGTCACCTGTACGCCCGACCTGAAAAGCGTACGGAGGGCAACAAACTGCGGCTGTTTGCGCTCATGGTGGTAGCGCGGCGCAAGGGCCGGCCGGTTGCCTACCTCACCGGCCAACACGATTTCTGGTCGCTGAGTCTCAAAGTCACGCCCGCCACCCTGATTCCGCGCCCCGAAACCGAACTTTTGGTGGAAGAAGTCTTGCGTATCGTGCCAGTCGGCGCGCGCCGGTATCTGCTGGACCTTGGCACCGGCAGCGGCGCTATTGCGTTGGCGCTGGCAAAAGAGCGGCCCAATTGCACCATCATCGCCACCGACATCAGCCGGGCGGCGCTGACAGTGGCATACGAAAATGCCCGGGCACTGGAGATCAACAACGTGAAATTCCTGCAAGGCGAATGGTTCGCGCCGATATCCAGCCGGCGTTTCGGTGTCATCGTCTCGAATCCGCCCTATGTTCCCAATGACGATCCGCATTTGATGGCCGGTGATCTGCGCTTTGAACCACGCCATGCTCTTACCGGTGGACCGGATGGTCTCGCCGCCATTCGCAAGATCGTGTTGCGTGCCCCAACCCATCTGGATCCGGGTGGTGTGCTGCTGCTCGAACATGCTTACAACCAGGGCGAATCTGTGCGCGCATTATTCGCAGCCGCCGGTTTCTCCGATGTTCATACCGCCCGCGACTTGGCGGGAACTGAACGTGTTACCAGAGGGCTCTTTGGTGGCTGATAGAATAGTGTTTTGCACTGATGGAGTTCTGCCATGATCCTCATGACCACCAGCCTCGGCGACATCACGCTGGAACTGTATCCTGACAAGGCGCCCATCAGCGTCGAGAATTTCCTCGCCTACGTGGATGAGGGTTTCTACGACGGTACTGTATTCCACCGCGTGATCCTAAAATTCATGATCCAGGGCGGCGGCTTCACTCGTGAGATGCAGCAGAAGAAACCTCGCAGCCCCATCCACAATGAAGCCACCAATGGTCTGCTGAACACACGCTACAGCCTCGCCATGGCGCGCACCCCCGACATCCACAGCGCCACCAGCCAGTTCTTCATCAATCTGTCCGACAATGCCTTCCTCAATAAGGGCACGCGCGATTATGGTTACGCGGTATTCGGCAAAGTGACGAACGGCACGGAAATCGTGGACAGAATCGCCGCTGTCAAAACCGGCCGTCATGGTCCACACGGTGACGTTCCGTTGGAACCCGTGGTCCTACGGACAGCCAAGCGGATTTCATAGGGAATCCGATGGATGCAAAAACCTATTCACTGCGCTATAGCCGCCATCTGGTGCTGCCGGATTTTGGCGCTGCGGGGCAGACGAAACTGGAACACGCGCAGGTGCTGATCGTGGGGCTGGGTGGACTGGGATCACCGGCCGCGCTGTATCTAGCCGCCGCCGGTATTGGCACGCTGATGCTGAACGATTTCGACCGGGTGGATTTGTCCAATCTGCAACGTCAGATCCTGCACTCGACCGTGGACGTTGGAAGGACCAAGACCACTTCAGCTACAGCTACTCTCGGCGCACTGAATCCGGATTGCCGTCTGGAACTTCTGGAACAGCGTCTCATGGGTTCGGAACTCGAAGCGGCTGTAGAACGCGCGAACCTAGTATTGGATGCGTGCGACAATTTCGGTACCCGTTTTGCCGTGAACACCGCCTGTGTCAAAACCAGGACACCGTTGATCTCCGGCGCAGCCATCCGTTATAAAGGACAAATGGCGGTGTTCGATGCGCGCGATCCGGCCAGTCCCTGCTATGCGTGTTTGTACCCCGAAGCCGGGGAGGAACTGGAGAATTGCCGCAGCAACGGTATCCTGGCGCCACTGGTAGGCGTCATCGGCAGTTTCATGGCGCTTGAAGCCGTGAAACTTCTGAGCGGCGCAGGCCAACCGTTGACCGGACGTCTGTTGCGGCTGGACGCCAAAAGCGGCGCGGTGACTGTTGCCCGGATAAAAAAGGATCCCGCATGTCCGGTCTGCCGCCAGCACTAGACGCCGCGAGCGCAAAACGGCTTGAAGTCTATCTGCACAAGCACATTCCGCTGGTGCGTCACATGCAGATACAAGTGGCTGCCTGCGACATCTCGGGACTGACACTCACCGCACCGCTCGTCGCCAATATCAATCATCAAGCCACCGCTTTCGGCGGCAGTCTGGCGAGCCTCGCCACACTCGCCGGCTGGGGGCTCCTCTGGCTGCTGCTGGAACAGGAATCGTCTGTTCACATCGTGGTGAACGAATCCCGCATGCAGTATCTGCGTCCGGTGACACAGATGCTGGCTGCCCACTGCCCGCTGCCAACCGAATCCACGCGTGAGCTTTTCATGGCCACGCTGCAGCGCCGCAACAAGGCGCGGATCGAACTCCAGGCCGAAATCCTGCAAAAGAAAATCGTCTGCGCCCGCTTCACCGGCAGTTTCGTGGCCTATCGCGGAAAATCCGGTGCCTCAAGCTGAAAGTCTGCGGCTGCCGCGGCCGCTGGTGAACCAGATGCTGCATATCGCGCAGCAGGCGGCATCGTTCTCCCAGGGCTTTGTCCTGCATCACGGTACCGATCGCTTCCTGTGCGCGCCGCTGCCGGCTAATGCCGATCTGATTCAGGTTGCGGGGCAACTGCAAAGACGCGGCGAGCGGCTGTTTGCGTTTTACCGCAGCTCAAACAGACCTTTGCCACCGCCAGACGCGACTGAAATTCAGACGATTATCGAATCTGTTCCGCTTTATCTGGCTGTCGCGCTGGATATCAAGGGTGTGTTGCAACTGCGCGCTTGGCGCATTGCCGGATCGCAGGCTTCGGAACTGGATGTGGCCATCAGTGAAACTGATGCTCGGTCTCAATGACGCATGTCAGAAACCGGTTGCTGTGCTGCGGCGGTGAAAAGAGCTTCGATATCCACAGAATCGAGATCGTACCCGCGGCCGCAGAATTCACAATCCACGTGCACTTTGCCCTGCTCGGAAAGGATACCGCGCACTTCTTCCGCGCCCAGTCCACGCAGCGTCGCTTCAATGCGTTCGCGCGAGCATTGGCAGCGGAACGACACCGGCGCGGTCTCAAACAGCCGCAGGTCGTCTTCGTGATACAGCCGGTGCAGTAAATGCTCGGCTGACAGTGTCTTGAGTTCCGCATCCGTCACGGTATCTGCCAGCACCGTCACATGCTGCCAGGCATCGGGGTCACGTTCACGTTGCGGCATCACCTGCAACAGCAAGCCCGCAGCGTTGTCGTCATCGGTCGCGAGCCACAGACGTGTTGGCAACTGTTCGGAA
>JBOIBC010000057.1:0-7045 GCA_050739295.1 Gammaproteobacteria bacterium | reverse complement strand
ATGCCGCACAGAACAAGACCGCCCAGCCCAGTGTCACCACAATTGCAATTCCCCAGAGCGCAGTACACGGCAGTGGAGTTGACCAATACGTGTATCTGGTGGAGCAGGGTCATGTGAAACAACAGGGTGTGAAAACGCTGCCCGCATCCAATAACCAGGTGACGGTACTCTCGGGCCTGAGCGGCGGTGAACAACTGGTGGTGTCCGCCAAAACTCCGCTGCATGACGGCGAAGCCGTGCGCGAGCAGAATCCGTGAAAGTTTGAAAATACGTGGGAGCGGCGATGACCGCCATGGACGGCGGAAATGCAGATTTTACAGGAGCATAAATCTGCCCACGCCGCTAAATTATCGCGTTCGATACGACCGCTCCTACAATTAGGTACCGTTAACTTGATTGAATGATCGATTCCAGGCTTTAGAGGAGTACATCATGTCCGCAGCTGTAATATCTGAACGCACGAAGACCGACACTTTGGTCGACCTGAAAGGTGTCACCAAACTCTACAAGCGCGGTTCCGAAACCGTCGAGGTTTTGAAGCGTCTTGATCTGGAAGTGCCGCGCGGCGATTTCCTGGCGCTCATGGGGCCGTCCGGCTCCGGCAAGACCACCCTCATGAACATCCTGGGCGGCCTGGACCGGCCCACCTCCGGTGAAGTGATTATTGACGGCCAGCCTATCCATACCTTGAGCGACAGCGCATTGTCCGGCTGGCGCGCGCGTCATGTGGGCTTCGTGTTCCAGCTCTATCACTTGCTGCCGGTGCTCACGGCCGAACAGAACGTGGCGCTGCCGCTGATGCTGACCAAGTTGAGCGGCAGCGAGCGCAAGAAGCGCGCCATGGCGGCACTCACGCTGGTGGGGCTGGAGGAGCGCGCCAGACACAAACCATCGGAACTGTCCGGCGGCCAGGAACAGCGTGTCGGTATCGCACGCGCCATCGTCACCGATCCCACGATCCTGCTCTGCGACGAACCCACCGGCGATCTGGACCGCAAGGCCGGCGACGAGATTCTGGAACTATTGCAGTTGCTCAATAAGGAGCATGGCAAGACCATCATCATGGTCACTCACGATCCGCACGCGGCCGCCAAGGCCGAGCGCACTCTGTTCATGAATAAGGGTTTGTTGAGCCAGGAACCGGAAGCGTGAACACCGCGACATTGATCTGGGGCGCACTGAAACGCCGCAAGGCGCGCACCCTTTTTACGTTCCTGTCGGTGGTCGTAGCCTTCATGCTGTTCTGCATACTCGCGGCGGTGCGTCAGGGTATGCAAGGGCAGGTAAATATCTCAATCGCGGAACGTCTGGATACCTACAATAAAATTTCTCAGGGTAATCCACTACCTCTGAGTTATTACGACAAGATCGCTGCGGTACCGGGTGTTACAGCGGTAGCTTACTTCACCGGATTTCAAGGTTATTTCAAGGATGAAAAAAACAAGTTTCAGGTCGGAGTGACCAACGCCGATCAAATATTCAAAGTGTATTCGGAGTTCAGTGCGCCGCCGGCGCAGATGCAGGCCTGGCTGGCAGACCGACAGGGCGGTGTTGCCGGCCCGCTGCTGGCCAAACGTATGGGTTGGAAAATCGGCGATACCATTCCCGTGCAAGGTGGACCAGCACACAAAGACGGCAGCACTACCTGGTATTTCCATCTGGATGGTATATACAAGACCACTCTGCCCAGTTTCTATCAAAATTTCTTTATTGCACATTACCAGTATTACAACCAGGGAATAGGCGATATCAAAAATCAAAATATGGTGGGCCAATACACCGAGCGGGTTGACGATCCCAGGAATTCCATGGCCATCTCAAATACGATCGACAAGTTATTCGAGAACGCCACGCCCCAAACGCTGACGCAATCGCAGGCAGTGGAATCGGTGAGTTTTGTGCGTCAGTTTGGCGACGTGACCGCCATGGTCATCTATGTGGGTATCGCGGTGTTCTTCAGCATGTTGCTGATCATCGGCAATACCATGGCCCAGTCGGTGCGCGAACGCACCTCGGAATTCGCCATGTTCCGGACTTTGGGTTTTACGCGGCCGTGGTTGGCGCTGCTGGTGTTGCAGGAATCCCTGCTGCTGATGGGCACCGGCGGACTCGTAGGCCTGATTCTGGGATACGAAGTGGCGCATTTATTGGCGCCCAGTGTGGGTAACGTACTGCAGACGTTCAGCATGACCTGGAACGCTGCGTGGCTGGGAATTCTTCTGTGCCTGATATTTGGATTACTGGCGGGGTTGGTGCCCATGCGGCGGATTACCCGCTTGCGTGTCGCCGACGCCTTGCGGAGGGCATGACATGGCAACTGGATTACGGCAAACAATAGCGGTGAGCACCTGGAATCTGCGCAGCATGAGCGGGCGGCTACGGCCCTCGGCGGTGGCGGTTGCCGGTTTCTTCGGCGTGGTGCTGGTGTTCGTGGCGGTGCTGTCCATCCAGAAAGGCTTCAGCGCCGTGTTCAACAATACCGGCTCGGATGATGTGGCCATCGTCAGCATGAATAATGGCTCACTGGATGGGAATGCGCTGCATACCATCGGGCAGGTGCAGGGTGTGGCCCAGGGTCCGAATGGCCCGATTCTGATGGGAACATTTCTAAGCTCGGCACAGATTCCCACACGCAGCAGCGGTCTGCTGGGTACCATCAATTTCCGCGGCGTGGGTCCGGAGATGCCGGCCGTGTGGCGCACATTTCATATTGTCCAGGGCCGACTGTTCAAACCAGGGCTCGACGAGATCATCGTTGGCAAGCAGGCGGAACGCCTGTTCCCGGGGTTATCCATCGGCGATATCTTCAAATGGAATCACCACGACTGGAAAGTGGTGGGCATATTTTCCATGAATGGTGGTATCCATGAATCCGAGATGCTGACCGATGCCACCCAGCTGCAGGCGGCTTACAACGCCACCAACAGCTATGCAAATGCTTATGTGCGTCTGACTTCGGTGGATGTATTTCCGGCCTTCAAGAAAGCCGTGGAACACAACCCCCAGTTGAGCGTAACGGCCGTGCAGGAAGGCGAGAATTTCCGCGATAGCGGACAGGATCTGAAGACCGTGATCACCCTGATTGGCGGCATCATCACGCTGCTCATGGGCACCGGCGCGGTATTCGGCGCCATCAACATCATGTATTCCAATATCGCCAGCCGCATGGGGGATATCGCCATGCTGCGAGCGCTGGGTTTCGCACGCCTGCCGATTCTGAGCGCAATCATTCTGGAAGGTGTGGTGCTGGGCCTGGTCGGCGGTGGCAGTGCCGCACTGATTGCCTATCTCATCTTCAACGGATATCAGGCCAGTACGCTGGGCAACGGTGCACTCATGGCCTTCAGTTTCCAGGTGACGCCCGGATTGATCCTGGCCGCTCTGGGCTTGGCGATACTCATGGGCTTCATCGGCGGCCTGTTCCCCGCCATCCGCGCCGCACGTCTGACGGTGGCGACTGCGCTGAGGGAAACGTGATGTGCAGCGTGTGCTCATACACCTTTTCAAGACTCTTTTTTCTCCCCTTGTGGGGTGAAACGGAACAGGCAAGGATGAGGGGTGAGCCGCGCAGCGGCGCTAATTTTCCACCCTCACCCCAACCCTCTCCCGTCAAAGGGAGAGGGAGCATGATGGGGCGAAAGCGCCTCCTGCATTGTCCGTTGTAAAGAATGTAATGCATTATTCGATGTAGCCCGAACATGAATACCATGACATTGATCTGGGGAGCACTGAAACGCCGCAAGGCGAGAACCATTTTTACCTTCCTGTCGGTGGTGGTGGCCTTCATGCTGTTCTGTGTGCTGGCGGCGGTGCGCCAGGGTGTGATGGGTCAGTTGACCGTTTCCGTTGCGGAACGGCTGGATACGAACAGCAAGGTTCAGGGCCTGCTGCCGTTGAGTTATTACGACAAGATCACAACAGTGCAGGGCGTAACATCAGTAACCTATCTGAATGGTTTCAGCGGTTACTTCAAAGATCCGAAGAATACATTACGGGTGCTTTTCTTTTCACCTACCTTCCTTCAGGTCTATAAGGAAGCGACGGTGCCGCCAACGCAAATGCAAGCCTGGCTTGCAGACCGGCAGGGCGTAATTATCGGGCCGGCGCTGGCCAAGCGCATAGGCTGGAAAGTAGGCGACACTATCCCCATCCAATCCACGACTCCACAAAAAGACGGCAGCACCACCTGGTATTTCCATCTGGATGGCATTTACCATGCCGATTTGCCCGCGGCTTACCAGGGGTTTTTCATCGGTCATTACAAATACTTCAATGAAGGCGCGGCGGATATAAAAAGCCAAAATCTCGTATTTCAATATATTGAGCGGGTGGATGATCCGCGGAATGACACTCAAATTTCAAATGCCATTGACAAGTTGTTTGAAAATTCCTCACCGCAGACCCTGACCCAATCAGAAGCGCTAGAAGCAATCAGCCAGATACGTCAATTCGGCGATGTGAGCACCATGGTCATTTACGTCGGGTTGGCGGTGTTCTTCAGCATGCTGCTTATCATCGGTAACACCATGGCGCAATCGGTGCAGGAGCGCACCGCGGAATTTGCAATGTTCCGTGCCTTGGGATTCAAACGGCCATGGCTGGCCTGGTTGGTATTGCGGGAGTCACTGCTGTTGATCGTTCTGGGTGGTATCGTGGGTCTTATTCTGGGATATGAAGTAACACACCAAATCGCACGTTACGTGAGCTTGGTGTTCCAGACTTTCAGTTTAACCTGGAGTGCCGTTGGCCTGGGAATTATGCTGAGCATCATTTTCGGAATACTGGCGGCGTTGGTGCCGATGCAGCGAATAACCAGCTTGCAGGTGGCCGATGCCTTGCGGAAGGCATGATACGTTCAGACATGTAATTGTTGGAGGTGTTATATGAGGTCTGTAATACTCCCATTTACCCTATCCCTGCTTGTTCTCTCCGGCTGCTCAAGGGGTACGCCGCAAGCTGGTAACAATTTCAATTACCTGTTCAGCAACGGCCATCACAGTATAGAAACGAAAGATGGACGTGTAATTATCACCAATGACGAAGGTCATCAGGCGGTCATCACGCAGAATGGTACATTGATGATCGAAAATAAAAACATGGCGGTCTCGCCACAAGATAAGGATCACCTGGCGCAATACGTGGAGACTACGCAGGAGATGGAAAGAGAAGGATTGGAGATTGCCAAACATGCGGGCAGTTTTGCAGCCGGCATTGTGGGCGACGTATTCAGCGGCCTGTTCAACGGCAAAAGCGAAAAGGACATCGAGCAGAAAGCCAATCAGAGTGCGACGGAATTCAAAAAAACCGTGCTGCCAGTCTGCGCCAGCGCACAAAAGCTCGAGCATCTGCAGGACGCAATCGCCGCGGATGTTCCAGCCTTCAAGCCGTATGCGGTGATCCAGGACAAGGACGTGAGCGATTGCCAGCGGGATCTCACGGAAAAAGACTAGGCTTCACGCCTTTTAACAGGACGCCGAGGCATCAGCCCTCGGTCCGCATCTTTGCTATAGTTACGTCTGTCGAGCTGGGGGTGCCCGAAAGGGCTGAGATACAACCACCAGCAAAACCGTAGCGAGCGCAGGCAGGACAAGGCGCGAGCATGCGAAAAACCGGAGTGTACACGCTAGTACATGAGGATTTTGAGCGTGCGAGCAACACCGTCATGCCAAGCGCAGTAGGTTTTGCAGGTTGGTTGGAAACCCTTGGAACCTGAACCTGGATTACACCGGCGTAGGGAATGCTCCGACGGTACTGCCCGCCGCCCATTCTTTCCCTGCGCTCGGTCCATGAGGACACATTATGAGCGCCGTACCCGAAGAATTCATTCGCCGCACCACGCAACTTTCCGAAGACGCCACGCGGCCCTATCCCAATTCCCGCAAGCTTTTTATCGCTGGTTCGCGCGCTGATCTCAAGGTCGGTATGCGCGAAGTACGCCAGTCGGACACGCCGGCGTTGCACGGCGCCGAGGCCAATCCTCCCATCCCTGTATATGATACTTCCGGGCCGTACACCGATCCGGCAGCGCATATAGATCTGCTGGCCGGCCTGCCGGCGTTGCGCGAACCATGGATCGCAGAGCGCGGCGACACACAACAGCTGAACGATTTCACCTCTGAGTACACACGGCGCCGAAACAAGGACGCCAAGCTCGCGGATATTCGTTTCCCGCAGCCGCCCAAACCGAAGCGCGCCAAAGCCGGCGCCAACGTCACCCAGATGCATTACGCCCGTAAGGGGATAGTGACGCCGGAGATGGAATACATCGCCATCCGCGAGAGCCTGCAGCTTGAAGAACTGCGTCGTGATCCACGTTATACAGCGATGCTGCGGCAGCATCCTGGACATTCATTTGATGCGTTGATTCCCCTTGTCATCACACCCGAGTTCGTGTGCGAGGAAGTGGCGCGCGGCCGCGCCATCATCCCCGCCAACATCAACCATCCGGAACTGGAGCCCATGGTCATCGGCCGCAATTTCCTGGTGAAGATCAACACCAACATCGGCAATTCCGCGGTCACCTCCAGCATCGCCGAGGAAGTCGAGAAGATGGTGTGGTCGGCGCGCTGGGGTGGCGACACCCTCATGGACCTGTCCACCGGCAAGAACATCCACGAGACCCGCGAGTGGATCATCCGCAACGCGCCCATGCCCATCGGCACCGTGCCCATCTACCAGGCGCTGGAGAAAGTCGATGGCAAAGCCGAGGAACTCACCTGGGAGATGTTCCGCGACACGCTCATCGAGCAGGCGGAGCAGGGCGTGGATTACTTCACCATCCACGCGGGCGTGCGCCTGCCGTTCGTACCGCTGACCGCCGAACGCGTCACCGGTATCGTGTCGCGTGGCGGCTCGATCATGGCCAAGTGGTGTCTCGCGCATCATCAGGAGAGTTTCCTGTACACGCACTTCGAGGATATCTGCGAGATCATGCAGGCTTACGATGTATCGTTCTCGTTGGGTGACGGTCTGCGCCCCGGCTGCATCGCCGACGCCAACGACGAAGCGCAGTTTGCAGAATTGAAAACACTGGGTGAATTGACGC
>JBOIBC010000056.1:0-7091 GCA_050739295.1 Gammaproteobacteria bacterium | reverse complement strand
CATGACATGACATGCCTGATAGCGACATTAAAAAGGCCGGCGATCGCCGGCCTTTTTAATGTCGCTATCAGGCATGTCATGTCATGAAGTTTTTATAAGGAGTGCGTGCAAATCCGTTGACTCTGTAATGGTCGAGGACTAGGATTCGCGCCGACTCGGTAATTGGAGGAGCCCTGATGGGCAGTTGCAGTAGTTGCTGTAATCGGAAAACCCGCCTGACGGGTACGGCCTCCCTCGCCTGATTCCTGCCTTTCCGCGTGGGTTACCGTGCCTTCAGGCACTCAAGGACATCCACGCGGCCATGTCAGAACAAGAAGCTCTCTCAAAAACCGTTGCGACTGGCTCGACGTCTTCGTCGTTGCGCCATACCCGCAGCGTATTTGAGACTGCTCCCACGTTGAGAAAGCCATCGCTTTCCCGCACGACCATCGGTGTTTTGTGTGCGTATCGGCTGAACCTGGATCAGCCCGTGCCGATGCGCTCCGATTCAATCAGGCCAAGCTCGTGGAACGCAAAGTAGCAAACTATTTATTGCGCGCAGGCAGCCTGGGACGCGGCGCCCGCTCCACTAGCGAGCGTCATGGCCGCGTGGCCACGCGCCTGCTGGAAGCGAGCCGCATGGGTGCAGAAGACGCTCTGGACCAGTTCGGTACCAGCATTCAGGGCTTGCTGGATTCCGAAGCCGAGACACGCCTCGACGAGCATGGACCCAACAACGTAGCCCGCGAAGAAAAAAAGGGCGTACTGCGCCAGTCATTCGAGCGCGTCTTTTTCAACCCCCTCAATCTTTTATTGATTGCGCTCGCGGTAATCTCGTTCGTTACGAATAATCTTGACGGCGGCATCATAATTTCCTCCATGGTCGTGCTTTCCGTTGCACTGACCTGGATTCAGGAGGCACGTTCCAATACGGCGGCCGAGAAACTCCGGGCCATGGTCACCACGACGGCAACGGCATTGCGGCGTGAGACGCTAGACGATACCCAGCCGGAATCGGAAAGTGGAGACACCGGGGTTCCACAAGCAAACTATCGCGCGGTACGCAAACAGGTGCCCATCGAGGCGCTGGTGCCGGGTGATCTGGTGCAACTTTCCGCTGGCGACATGATTCCCGCCGACCTACGGCTGCTTTCCGCCAAGGACCTGTTCATCAACCAGTCTGCCCTTACCGGCGAGTCCATGCCCGTCGAGAAATTCGCCGCAGCCGTCGAGCAGGCCAGCGGCAATCCCCTGGAACTGAACAACCTGTGTTTCATGGGAACCAATGTGATCAGCGGCACCGCCATCGCTCTTGTCGTGACGACTGGCGGAGATACCTATTTCGGTTCGCTGGCCAAGGCATTGCTGGGGGAGCGCGTTCAGACCAGTTTCGACAAGGGCATTCGCCGCTTCGTGATGCTCATGTTCCGCTTCATGCTGGTGATGGTACCTCTCGTATTTATCGCGGCCGGTCTCACCAAGGGTGACTGGGGCAATGCCTTCCTGTTTGCACTGGCGGTGGCGGTAGGGCTCACGCCGGAGATGCTGACGGTGATACTCAGCGCGAATCTCACCAAAGGTGCGTTGGTCATGTCACGCCATAAAGTTATCGTCAAGCGTCTGAGTTCCATCCAGAACTTCGGCGCCATGGACGTGCTGTGCACCGACAAGACCGGTACGCTCACCCAGGACAAGGTGTTCCTGGAAAAGCACGTGGATCTGAACGGCAATGACAATGAACAGGTGCTGGAGTTGGCATTTCTAAACAGTTACTACCAGTCCGGCCTACGCAACCTACTAGATGTAGCGGTGCTGGAAAAAGTCGAGATGTATGCCGACCTGCACCCAGAGCGCAACTACCGCAAGGTGGACGAAATCCCCTTCGACTTCCAGCGCCGCCGCATGTCGGTGGTCGTGGAAGAAGAGCACGAGCGCCATCTGTTGATCTGCAAGGGCGCGGTCGAGGAGATCTTCAGTATCTGCTCGCATACCGAGGTGGACGGGCACCGCAAGCAGCTGGCGCCGGCAGATTTGGCAAGTCTGCAGGCGGTGACTCTTGCACTCAACAATGATGGCTTCCGTGTGATCGCCGTGGCGTACAAGGAAATCATCGAGCCGAAGCGCGCTTACGGTGTGGCCGACGAGCAAGACATGGTGTTGATCGGCTACATCGCGTTTCTGGATCCACCCAAGGATACCGCGGGCCAGGCCATCGCCAAGCTGAGAGAGCACGGTGTCAAGGTCAAGGTGCTGACCGGCGACAACGATGCGGTGACGAGAAAAATCTGCTCACAGGTGGGCCTGGAGGTCGAGCACATCGTGCTCGGCAGCGACATCGAAAACATGAGCGACGAAGGTCTGGCGGACCTTGCGGAAGAAGCGGCGGTGTTCGCCAAACTTTCACCGGGGCAGAAGGCACGTGTGATCCAGGCGCTGCACGCCCGGGATCATGTTGTGGGGTTCCTCGGCGACGGCATCAACGACGGTCCGGCACTCAAGGCCGCGGATGTGGGCATATCAGTGGATACCGCCGTGGATATTGCCAAGGAGTCCGCCGACATCATCCTGCTGGAAAAAAACCTGCTGGTGCTGGAGGAAGGCGTGCTGGAAGGCCGCCGGGTGTTCGGCAACATCATCAAGTACATCAAGATGAGCGCCAGTTCGAATTTTGGCAACATGTTCAGCGTGCTGGGCGCGAGCATCTTCCTGCCATTCCTGCCCATGGCGCCGATTCAGATTCTGGTCAACAATCTGCTCTACGATTTTTCGCAGACGACGATTCCGACCGATAACGTGGATCCTGAATACCTGCAGAAACCGCGTCAATGGGATTTACGCAACATCGGCTGGTACATGGTGGTCATCGGGCCGATCAGTTCGGTGTTCGATTACATCACGTTTGGCATTCTGATTATTTTCTTCAATGGCTGGCATGATGCGGCCTTATTTCAGACCAGCTGGTTCGTGGAATCCATCCTCACCCAGACGCTGATCGTGCACGTAATCCGCACCGCCAAGGTGCCGTTTATCCAGAGCTGGCCGAGCTGGTCGCTGCTGGGCACCACCATCCTGATCTCCATCATCGGTGTGTGGCTGCCATTCAGTTGGCTGGCGCATGGCTTCAACATGGTGCCGGTGCCGCTGAAGTTCCTGTTGATCATGCCATTCATCATGGTGGCTTATGTTGCGCTCACGCAGTGGGCCAAGAGCCGGCTGGTGCGGCGGTTTGGCTTGAATTGATCTATGAGCGAAAAGTGAGGCGCAAGGCGGCTGTATGCGAGTTATTACTGGAACCCTTTCCGGGCTTGGCTGTTACTCGCCACTAGGCTAGACTCCACATGCCTTGATACAAACATGATGTGGAACCGAAGCAGACCGGAATGATCGCCACAACCTCGATATTCAAGCGTGATGCTTTGCCGGTTCTGCGACAGGCTGGCTGGCGCAAGTGGCTGGTGGCCCTGGCCCTGGTCTGTGTGGTGGGTATCTATTCCATCGAGGTTACCCACCACCACAAGACTGAAGCGAGCGAACTGGCCTGTCCGATCTGTCATGTCATGGCGCATGGCGCGCCCAACCTGCTCAAGCCGGTCCTCAGCCCTGTAGTCAGCTTTGCGGGCTGGTACCAGCACGTGCTGCCCCGGACTACTTCCGCCGTAGTTCGCAGTGTCATCAAGCTCCTGCCCCAACCGCGGGCGCCTCCCGTGTCCGTTCCTTCCTCCGTCTGAACAAAGCCGGGTTCGCACCGGCACATCCCCGCGCGACTCGTGCGTCGCGGAACACATGACGTAGCTAGACGAGCGCCATTCCGGCAGCCGCCTGGCACTGAAGGAGCCAATCATGAAACGCTTTTTCCTGGCGCTGCCACTGCTGGCCGGCGCTCTGTTACTAATCAGCCAGACCCGGGCGGTTTTAGCCGATACCCCCGATAACCCGCCCAGTGCCACCACCGCCATACCGTCCACTTCGGTTTCGGCACCCGCCGCGGCTTCGACCGCGCCTGCTGCTTCTGCTTCCGCCGCCGGGAGCCCCGCCACTACCAATGCCGGCGAACCGGTGCAACTCGGCAGCATCAAGGTTCAGGCCGAACGCTTGAATCGGGCACGGGCCATCATCAACGTGGAGACCGGCACCAGCAGCTACCACTTTGACACTCAGGCAATTGCCGCATTGCCACAAGGCTACAACGCGCCCTTGCAGAATGTGCTGTTGCAGGCCCCGGGCGTGGCTCAGGATTCTTTCGGCCAATTGCATGTGCGCGGCGATCACGCCGACATCCAATACCGCATCAACGGCATCATCATTCCGGAGTTCATCAGTGGTTTTGGCGACACGCTCGGTACCCGCTTCATCAACAAGATTGACTTTCTGACCGGCGCCTTGCCCGCGCAATATGGTTACCGTACCGCCGGCGTGGTCAACATCACCACCAATGACGGCCAGGATTTTCAGAATGGCGGTAGCGTGGATTTATACGGCGGCAGCCATGGCACCATCGAGCCCAGCATGGAGTATGGCGGCACCCAGGGGCGGATGGATTACTATTTCACGGGCACTTACCTGCAGAGCAACCTCGGTATCGAGTCGCCCACCCCCGGCAGTCCGATCCACGACGCTACTGAGCAGAACCGGGCATTCGGTTACATGTCCTATCTGCTCAATGACAACATGCGACTCGGGGCCATCATCGGGCACTCGCTGGGCAATTTCCAGATCCCCAACAATCCGGGGCTCACGCCGAACTACCAACTTAGTGGCGTCACCAATTACCCTTCGGCAAATCTGAACGAGACCCAGCGTGAACTGAATGACTACGGCATCCTTGATCTGCAGGGCATCAAAGATCAGTTGAACTACTCGGTGGCGTTGTTCAGCCGGTATTCGAGCACCGATTTCAGTCCCGATTCCATTGGCGATCTGATCTACAACGGCGTGGCGGCTCAGGTATTCCAGCGCAATATCGCCACGGGTATCCAGGCGGACGCCAGTTATGCCTTGAATCCCAGCCACACGCTCCGCTGGGGCGTGTTTGTGGATCAGGAGCGCACCACCAGCAACAACACCTCCGCGGTGTTTCCCGCCAACTCCGACGGTGAACAGACCAGCAATCTGCCATTCAGCATCGTGGACAATAGCGGCAAAACCGGCGAGCTTTACGGTGCCTATCTGCAGGATGAGTGGCTGATAACCAAGGCCCTGACCGTGAACTACGGCTTGCGCTACGACATCTCCAACGGCTTTATCCGCGAAGACCAGCTCAGTCCGCGTCTGAATGCAGTGTACGCTCTGAGCGACACCACCAGCCTGCACGGCGGTTACTCGCGCTACTTCACGCCGCCGGCACTCGAGCTGATTGCACCCCGAGACATCGCGCTGTTCCAGGGCACCACCAATGCGCTGCCCTCCGATTCCAACACCAACGTGAAGGCGGAGCGGGATGATTATTATGATCTGGGCATCACCCACCAATTTACGCCGGCATGGCAAGTGGGTCTCGACAGCTATTACAAAAATGCGACTCACTTGCTGGATGAAGGCCAGTTCGGCCAAGCCCTGGTGTTCTCACCCTTTAACTACGCCCACGGTCGAGTCTGGGGTATCGAGTTCACGACCAGTTACCAAGTACAGGACTTCTCATCCTATTTCAACATGGCGTATTCGCGGGCGCTGGGCAACGACGTTGAATCCGGACAGTACAATTTCGATCCCGCGGAACTCGCCTACATCGCCGACCACTACGTGCATCTGGATCACGACCAGACCTGGACCGCGTCCGGCGGACTGGCCTACAAATGGTTGGGGACACGCTACAGCCTGTCCGGACTCTTCGGCAGCGGATTGCGCTCCGGGTTTGCCAACACCGAGAGCCTGCCGTCCTACGCACAGTTTAATGTGGCCGCCTCGCGGGTAGTCTATGTGCCGGGTATCGGCAGTGTGGGAGTGCGCTTCTCCATCGTCAATCTATTCGACCGCGTGTACGAGATCCGCAACGGCACCGGCATCGGAGTGGGCGCGCCCCAGTACGGTCCGCGACGTGGATTCTTTCTGGGCCTCACCAAGTCGTTCTGATTTTCGCGGCGTCTTGACGGATAGCTACAAACTGGGGGTTTCGTAGCCTGTGCGGAGCCGTTGTCACGAAATTGTCATGAAATTATCACATGGCCGTCATAGTGCGTCCGTAATCTTGCGCCACGTCAAAGCTGTCACAGCCTGACCGAAGCATAGTCAAGTAAACGTTTTATATGGAGAACACTATGATGCGCAAGGTTAACTGGGTTTCTGTGTTATTGATGGGTGCCGTGCTGATCGCGGTACAAGCCCATGCCGGCACGCCTCCGGGGACTACCACCGTAGGCGGCACCATGTTCACGGATTTCACGGATCTGAACCAGGACGTCATGTCCCAGAGCACGGCGGGTAGTACGTCTACCAGTTCCAATAGCTACGGTATTGACGTCAAGCGTTTCTACCTGATTGTCGGTCACAATTTTGACGACATCTGGTCTGCGAATCTGACCACCGACTTCAATTACGTGTCGGCGGACAAAGAAACCCAGTTGTTCGTAAAAAAGGCTTACGTACAAGCCAAACTGAGCAATGCCGCCAGCTTCCGTGTGGGGTCTGCGGATATGCCGTGGATCCCGTTCGATGAGGGCATCTATGGTTACCGATTCGTGGAAAACACCCTGATTGACCGTTTGCACTTCGGCAACTCAGCCGATTGGGGCTTGCACTTCCTTGGGCATACCGATGGTAACTTCGCCAACTACGCCTTGTCCGCCGTGAACGGCGGGGGTTTCAGAAACCCATCCCGCAGCAAGAGCATGGATTTTGAAGGCCGCTTGGCCGTCATGCCGGTGAGCGGCTTGGTCATCGCCGTAGGTGCTTACACCGGCGAACTCGGCCAGAACACCAGTTCGCTTGCGCCGGGTACGCCGCTCAATACGGCGACCCGTCAGGATGCCTTGATCGCGTACAAAACTTCACGGTTGACGCTGGGCGCGGAATACTTCCACGCCAGCAATTTCACCCCGGCGCTCATCACCAGCAACCAGACGGATTCGGCCAGCGGCTATTCGCTATTCGGATCCCTGAATTTGACGGATAACGGG
>JBOIBC010000055.1:0-7137 GCA_050739295.1 Gammaproteobacteria bacterium | reverse complement strand
ATGCAAGCCTTGATGGAGGTCTGCCGTGGGATGCCAAAGAATGGACTTGACCTAATCCTTCACAGCCCCGGCGGCAGCGCTGAGGCAACAGCTCGTCTAGTGGACTACCTGCGACAGCAGTTTACGCACATCCGTATTTTCGTCCCTCTAGCAGCAATGTCAGCAGCAACAATGTGGTGCTTCGCCGCAGACGAACTGGTCATGGGTAAACACTCTCAACTTGGACCGATCGACCCCCAAATGGTTACATCGACTGGTATGTTTCCGTCCCGCGCCATCAAAACACAATTCGAAACAGCGTTGAAAGACTGTTCATCTCACCCCAATCATGTGGCTGCGTGGTTGCCCATACTCGCGCAGTACGGGCCGGCACTGCTCGCTCAATGTGACACTGCCGAAGCCCTATCGAAGCAGCTCGCAATGGAGTGGTTAGAGAAGTATTTCTTCAAAGGTGATGTCAAAGCCAAGGACAAGGCCAAACTGATAACTGAATACTTCGCCGACGCTAACCAGCATTTCTCACATGCCAAGGGTATCGATATAGACGAGGCAAAACAGGCAGGATTAGATCGGATTACTGCGCTCGAAAATGACCAGCAATTGCAGGATGCCGTTCTAAGCGTACATCACGCGGCACTGCACTCCTTTATGAATCCCGTGGTGATCAAAATCGTGGAAAATCATCAAGGACATGCTTTTGTGCGGCTGGGTCAACAGATAATGATGCCAATGATACCGCCGATACAAGTACCTGTGCCGCAGGCCCCACCCGCTGCACCCGCACCCTAGCGATATGTGCTCCTAGTGGGGAAATGAAGTTATTTTCCAATACAAAAGCTGGAAAAAATCCGGCTTAGCAAATCCTCGCTAGTGAACTTGCCGGTAATCTCGCTCAGGCACAGCTGCGCGAGACGCAGTTCTTCCGCCAGCAATTCGCCAGCATGTTCCTGCAAACGCTGTTGTGCTTCGTCAAGATGCTCGCGCGTTTTGTCCAGGGCTTCCAGATGCCGGCGGCGAGCCGTGAAACTGTCATCACCGATTGCGTGAAAGCCGGCAGCCTCTTTGAGATGCACCTTCAGTAATTCCAAACCCTCGCCGGTTTTGACTGACAGCGCCACATGGTTTGAAGCCTTGCTTTGATTGATTTCAGGCTTCCGGTTTGTCAAATCAATTTTGTTGTAAACGATCGTCGCCGGTAACTTTGCCGGGAATTGCTCCAGAATGCGCTTATCCTCGACGGAAAATCCCTGGGCGTCATCCACTACCAGCAACGCCCGGTCTGCAGTGCGAATCGCTTCCCAGGCACGGCGTACACCTTCCTGCTCCGCCATGTCACTGCTCTCTCGCAGCCCGGCGGTGTCAATCACGTGCAGCGGTAAACCGTCGAGGTTGATGTGCTCGCGCAGCACGTCCCGCGTCGTGCCCGGCTGTTCAGTGACGATGGCGGCATCGTGACCCGCCAAACGATTGAGCAGGCTGGATTTGCCGGCATTGGGCCGGCCGGCGATGACCACGGTCAAGCCTTCGCGCAGCAGGCTGCCCTGCGTGGCTGCGTCTGCCAGTGCGTTGAAGTCTGCACGGATGGCGGCGAAGCGCTCCGCCACCTTGCCGTCGCTGAGGAAATCCAGTTCCTCGTCGGGAAAATCTATGGCCGCTTCCACATACATGCGCAAGGCAATCAGCGCTTCCACCAGCGCATGCACGCGCGCCGAGAACTCACCGCGCAGGGAGCGCATGGCGGCGCGCGCGGCTTGTTCGCTGCCACTGTCTATGAGATCGGCGATGGCTTCCGCCTGTGCCAGATCCAGTTTGTCGTTGAGGAAGGCGCGCTCGGAGAATTCCCCCGGACGGGCCAGACGCGCGCCCAGTTCACACACGCGCTTCAGCACCAGTGACAGCACCACCGGTCCGCCGTGACCGTGCAACTCCAGGACATCTTCGCCGGTAAAGGAATGCGGCGCGGGGAAAAACAGCGCAAGGCCGGTGTCCAACTGCGCGCCATTCGCGTCGGTGAACGGCTGGAACACCGCCTGCCGTGCGGGCGGCACCCGGCCCAGCAAGGCGCTTGAAAGCGCGGTCACGGCCGGACCGGACACGCGCACGATGCCGATGCCGCCGCGTCCGGCAGGGGTGGCGACGGCGGCGATGGTGTCGGTCACGGACGGTGCGGCGGATTTCATGGGAAAATCAGCTTGGATTCCATCTGCATAATAACCGCAGGCAAAGGCAGGTCACCATGTCAGGCGAACCCGTTCATTTCCCCAACGCGGCCGGCCAGCAATTGGCGGGCCGTCTCGAGATGCCCGTACATGGCAAACCGCGCGCCTATGCACTTTACGCACACTGCTTCACCTGTGGCAAGGATGTGCGCGCCGCGGTGGACATCTGCCGCGCCCTGTGCCGGCAGGGTATCGCGGTGCTGCGTTTCGATTTCACCGGCTTGGGTGAGAGCGAGGGAACCTTTTCTGACACCACCCTGACAACCGACATTTCCGATCTGGTGCAGGCGGCAAAATTCCTCGCCGAACACTATGAAGCGCCCAAGATTCTGGCGGGCCATTCTCTGGGCGGCACCGCGGTGCTGGAAGCGGCCCACCGGATTCCAAGCTGCATCGCGGTGGCAACCATCGCCGCACCCGCGAATCCGGAGCACGTGGCCGGTCTTTTGGGCGCGGCGCGGCAGGTCATCGAGCAGCAGGGCGAAGCCGATGTAATGCTGGCGGGGCGCAAGTTCCACTTCAAAAAAGTCTTCTTGGACGACCTGAAAAACCAGGGTTGGCAGCAGAATATCCGCAGCTTGCGCAAACCGCTCCTGATCTTCCACTCACCTACCGATGCGACAGTGGACATCAGCAATGCGGGACTGATTTTCGCTGCTGCCCTGCACCCCAAGAGCTTCGTGTCGTTGTCCGGCGCGGATCACCTGCTGTCACGCCGCGAAGATTCCGAATACGTGGGCCTGCTGCTGGCCGCCTGGGCTACGAAATACCTGGGTGAGTTGGGCGTCAAACCAATGATCAGCCCGGCGGCGGAAGGTGAAGTCGTGGTGCGAATCAACAAGGATCACTATCGAACCGACGTGTACGCCGGCGCGCACAGGCTGGTGGCGGACGAACCCAGGGACGTGGGCGGCACCGACGCCGGACCCTCGCCGTATGGCTACCTCGCCGGCGCCCTGGGCGCCTGTACCGCGATCACCCTGCGCATGTACGCGGACCGCAAGCAGTGGCCAGTGGAAACCATCAACGTGCGGCTCAAGCACAACAAGATCCACGCCAGCGACTGTGCCAGTTGCGAAACCAGGGAAGGCAGGCTTGACAGGTTTGAGCGCGAGATCGAGCTGACCGGCGCACTCAGTACCGAACAAAAACAACGGCTGCTGGAAATCGCCGACAAATGTCCCGTGCATAAAACACTGCATTCGGAAGTGCTGATAAAGACACGATTGAAACCTTAATCAGAACGCCCTGGTTATTTTTTCTCTTTCGCGGCATGTTTGCGGTCGTCCACTCCCACCACATGGTTGATGCGCCACTGCTGGACGATGGTGAGAACCGAGTTGGCCACGTAGTACAGCGCCAAGCCTGACGGCAATACCGCGTACAAAACTGCAATACCCAAAGGCATGACCATCATGATGCGCTGCTGCATTTTGTCAGTGGTGGGCTGCGGACTGATGCGCTGCTGCACGAACATCACCACGCCGTACACCACCGGCAGGATGTAATAGGGGTCCGGCGCGGACAGGTCGTGAATCCATCCAAGCCACGGAGACTGGCGCAGCTCCACGCTGTACACCAGCACGTAATACAATGCGAAAAAGATCGGCATCTGCACCAGCATGGGCAGACAGCCGCCCATGGGATTGATCTTCTCCTTTTTGTAGAACTCCATGGTGGCCTGCCCCAGGCGCTGCTTCTCATCCTTGTAACGCTCCTGCAGTGCTTTCAAGCGTGGCTGCACGCGTCGCATCTTGGCCATGGAGCGGCCGCTGATCTGGTTCAGTGGATAAAACAGCAGCTTGAACAGCAATGTCAGAACCAGGATGGACCAGCCCCAATTGCCGATGAAGCGATGGACAAGATTCAGAAGTTTGAAAATCGGCTCGGCGATGATGGTGAGCTTGCCATAATCCACGGTGAGTTCGAGCCCCGGCGCCACCTGTGCCAGCCGGGTTTGCAGCTTCGGTCCGACGAAGAACTTGTCCGCGAACGTGGTGCTCGCGCCTGGTGCCACGGTTTTCAGTGAGGTGATGGTGCCCACCAGAAAGTGTTCATTGCCAAGTGCGCGCGTGTAATACAAGTTTGGTGTAGTTTTTACAGCACCCTGCAAGGAGTTGTGGTCGTCGGGTATCACGGCCGCCAGAAAATAATGATTAACCACCGCGATCCAGCCGCCGGGCGTGGTGGTATTCACCGGCTTGTCAGCCAGATCCTTGAATTCGTATTGGTGGTAGTCGGTGCTGTCATGCAGTGACACACTTTGGTAGTCGTAACGCTGCACGCTGAACAGGCTGTGGCTTTCCTGCACGTAGTGATTTTCAAACTGGGTGTATTGCGCGCCACTCCAGGTTTCTTGAGTGCCGTTGAGTATGTTGTAGGCCAGGCCGATTTGATAGCTGCCGCGTGTAAAGGTGTAGGTTTTGTGAATATCCAGCCCTTGCTTGTCTTTCCACGTCAGCGTCACCGCGAGGGTTTTTTGATCCGGCGTCAATTCATAGCGCGTCTGACTCGCTGTATACAAAGCCTTATCCGCGGGTGCTATCGGTCCTGAATGTGTTTGCAGGCCGGATTGCATGATTAAAAGTTCAGCGTCGTTGCTGTTCAAAACCTTGACCAGCTCCGGCTTTTTCAACTCTACGGGATACTTCAGCAACTCCGCTTGCTGTATATCACCGCCAGCAGTATTGATGACCACATCCAACACGTCGGTGCGTACGTGGATTTCCTGGCCCTTCGGTATCGTTACCGCCTCGGATACCGAGGCAGCAGCGGATGTCTTGCTGGTAACCGACGTTGAAGTCGCGGCGTTTGGCGCGGTAGGAATTTCAGGGGCTGGCGCCGACGCAACGGAGCTTGCGGCCGGGCTGGAAGTGGTTTGCGCCGCCGGTGCGGCTGTTTTTGGCCCGTAATCGTGCACCCACGCCTGATAAATCAGGAAAGCGACAAAAATCAGCGCCGCGAACAGAAACAGTCGCCGGTTATCCATGACGATGCTTCACATCAGGCACGGGATCGAAACCGCCGGGGTGCAACGGATGGCAGCGCAGTATCCGCAGCGCGGCCAGCCAGGTGCCGCGAAATGCACCAAAACGCCGGATTGCTTCCATCGCATAAGCCGAGCAGGATGGTTCGAAACGGCAATGCGGGCCCAGCAACGGACTCACAAAATAACGGTACCCACGGATGAAAAGAATCAAGACGCTGCGCATCGCTTTATCAATTCCTGCCAATGCCACTCAAGACTGCTTCGGATTGTGGGATTATCAACCGCTGCGGCCGGCTGCCTGGCCTGCACCACGACGTCCACGGCTGGAAGTAACTTGTGGTAGCTGCGGAAACTTTCGCGTACCTGCCGCTTGATGCGATTACGAACCACCGCGCTGGTCGCCGTTTTTCGCGCCACCGTGATACCAAGTCGCGCCTTGGCCCCAGTATTCAGGCAGGCATACATGCGAAAGTGGCTGTCTGCCGTTCTAATGCCGCATTTGAAGACCCGGCTGTAGTCCGCCGGCGTGTGCAGCCGTGCTTCGGGGGGGAAACCGGCTGTGGACGGAGTTAGGGGCAGAGTCTCGCCCGGCCCTTGGCACGACGGGCATTTAACACCTGGCGACCGCGTTTGGTCGCCATGCGCGCGCGAAACCCATGGGTCCGCTTCCGGCGCAGGTTACTGGGTTGATACGTTCTTTTCATGTCGAATTTCCGAATCAGGGGCGCCGCGCGGTCAGTACGCGGGCAAAGGCGCGATATTAGACGTGGGCAGCGGCCCGCTGTCAATATGTCACGGAAAATTAACGCATTTCGGCCTGTGGATAACTGTCAAATTCCGGTATAGACTGCCCCTTCTCTTTCGCGCGGTACCTTGATTGGGTGCTGCCGAATCCGACCGTGACAATCGCAACCGCCTGGGGGTCTTGGCATGCCATCGCTATGGATGCGGTGTATGGATCATTTGGAGCACGAGCTTACCGAACAAGAGCTCAACACCTGGATCCGGCCGCTGCACGCCCTTGAAGACTCCACTACCCTGCGCCTGCTGGCTCCCAACCGGTTTGTCATGGACTGGGTGCGGGACCGGTTTTTAACAAGAATTTCCAAGCTGGCCAAGGACCTGGCCGAAGACCGAGAACGCCGCGTGCTATTGGAAGTAGGCACAGGCCGCGAGGAAGAAGCCGCGCCCGGCACGCCGGTCCAGCCCAATGCCAGCCCCGCCCCGCTCACTCCGGGGAGCGGCCTGAACAGCTTGTACACTTTTGAAAGCTTCGTCGAAGGCAAATCCAACCAGTTTGCCGTGGCCGCTGCCCGGCAAATCGCCGAGAATCCCGGTCGCGCGTACAACCCCTTGTTTATCTACGGCGGTGTGGGGTTGGGCAAGACCCACTTGATGCACAGCGTCGGCCAATTGATCCAAGAACGTAATCCCAGGGCGCGAGTAGCTTACGTGCACTCTGAGCGTTTCGTGAACGACATGGTGCGGGCCTTGCAGCACAATACTATTAACGAGTTCAAACGGCAGTACCGGACGCTGGATGCCTTGCTCATAGACGATATTCAGTTCTTCGTGGGCAAGGAGCGCTCCCAGGAAGAGTTTTTCCATACTTTCAATGCCTTGCTTGAGGGCCAACAGCAGGTAATTCTGACCTGCGATCGTTATCCCAAGGAAGTAGAGGGCTTGGAGGAACGCTTGAAATCCCGCTTTGGGTGGGGTTTGACGGTGCCCATCGAACCACCTGAGCTGGAAACGCGGGTCGCCATTCTCATGAAAAAAGCCATGGCAGAGAGCGTGGACCTGCCCAATGAGGTGGCGTTTTTCATCGCCCAGCGCGTCAGCTCCAATATCCGCGAACTGGAAGGCGCCTTGCGAAGGGTCGCCGCCAACGCCCAATTCACGGGTCAGCCCGTGACCCTGGAAAACGCG